>JBCDKT010000066.1 GCA_038746285.1 Bacteroidota bacterium | reverse complement strand
GAGGTCCTGCGAATCCGGTGGGACAGTGGGACAGTGGGACAGTGGGACAGTGGGACAGTGGGACAGTGGGACAGTGGGACAGTGGGACAGTGGGACAGTGGGACAGTGGGACAGTGGGACAGTGGGACAGTGGGGAAAGGCGACGCTGGAAAAGTTCCTTCGGTCTACCTCCGCGCCGACCGTCCGACCGTCCGACCGTCCACTGGTTCACCGTCCTCTGTCCGACCGGCTCCTACCATCCGGAGCGCATCGGGCCCGACGGCCCGGGCGGCGTCTCTGGCGAGCTCTGGACGGCAACCGGCGGGGCAGCGGGAATTCCCGTTCCCACGTCGAGGAAGCGCCGGGCAGTCCAGTAGGTCCGCTGGAAGTGCCGCTTGGTGAAGTCGTCCACGAGCACGCGGTCCTGCGACGACGACGCGTGGAGTAGCCGGTCGCCGTCGAGGTAGATGCCGACGTGGCGCCGGTTCGGACCGGTGCGGAAGAAGACGAGGTCTCCCGTGCGGAGGTCGCTTCGGGCCACCTCGCGGCCCTCGCGGACCTGGGTGCGCGTCGAGCGCGTCAGGCCGAGGCCGAAGGCGCCGGCGTAGACCGCCCGGACGAGCGCCGAGCAGTCGACTCCGCTCCGCGTCGTGCCGCCGAAGCGGTAGGGCGTGCCGAGCCAGTCCTCGGCGGCGGCCAGGAGCCGCCGCTCCGTGTCGATCTCGTTCGTCGGGGGGAGGCGCTGGGCCTGCTCCGTAGCCGGACTCGGGCCCCGGACGGCGCTGCCCGTGCCGCAGCCCGCCAGGAGAACGAGCGCGCCGAGGGCGATAAAGGTGGAGCGAAATGTGGGCATACTGCGGTGAGGTCGTGAAGAAAAGGTACGGCCCGCGGGCGAAACGGCCAACCGAGCCGCCGAGGCGTCGCACCGGGGAACTCCGGTCCAGGGCGTGGATTCACGACGTTCGCTGTCACAACATCCGATCCACCAGAGCTTTTTGCCATGCCCTACCCCGAGCCGCTCGTCCAGCCTATGCGCGCCGAACTCACCACTCTCGGCGTCGATGAACTCACCGACGGGGCCGCCGTCGACCAGGCGATGGAGGCCGCCGAGGGGCAGACGGTGCTGGTCGTCGTCAACTCCGTCTGCGGGTGTGCGGCGGCCAATGCCCGCCCGGCCGTCACCTTCGCCAAGCAGGCCGAGGTGCCGCAGCCGGACCGCTACGTGACGGTCTTCGCCGGCCAAGACCTCGAAGCGACGGCCCGGATGCGCGAGTACCTCCAGGGCATTCCGCCGTCGTCGCCGTTCATGGCCCTCCTCAAAGACGGCGACCCGGTCTTTGTGCTGGAGCGTCGCCACATCGAGGGCCGCTCGGCGAGCGCGATCGCCACCGATCTCGTTGGGGCCTTCGAGACCTACTGCGGCACCGACGCTGCTGCCAACGGCGAGGCCGAGCGCCCCGACACGGCCGAAGACGCCAGCGACGAGTTGCCCAGCACCTTCCGCTCGATTCTCTGAGCCATGCCTGCGTCCACCGCTCGGCCCCGCTCCGTGCCTCGCTCGGCTCCGACGCTGACGCCGTACGAGGAGTACCGAACGCGCTTCTCGAACGGCGAGAAAGGCAACCTCATCCACGGCCGAGCTATTCTCGAAATGTCGTCTAACTACGGGCACGAGCAGCTCTTCAGGCTGCTCTACTTTGTCCTCACGGGGTACGCCAGCGCGAAGGATTTAGGCGAAGTCCTCGGTTCGCGGACCCTCGTCAAGATCGACGAGCAGAGTGGGTTCGAGCCGGACGTGCTCTTCATTCGCAACGACCGGCTCTCGATCCTCACCGAGCAGGACGTGCAGGGCGCGCCCGACCTCGCCGTCGAGATCGTCTCGCCCTCGTCGCGGAAGGATGACCGGGGACCGAAGTTCGACGGCTACGAGCGCCTCGGCGTGCCCGAGTACTGGCTGATCGACCCCGAGCGCCGCGAGGCCGACTTCTTCCGGCTCGAAGACACCGACAGCGGCCCGCGCTACCGCGCCGCGCCGTTGTCCGGCGGCGTCTTCGAGAGTGCGGCCGTGCCCGGCTTCCGGCTCGATCCGCAACTCCTCTTCCAGGATCCGCTCCCCAGCGAGTTCGAGATGCTGCAACGCCTGCTCGGCGACGAAGCGTAGATTGGCGCTCGACGCCGCGAGGTTTCCGCTATGCCTGCATCTGCTGCCCAGTCTCGTTCCGTCTCCCGCTCGCCGGGGATGACGCCGTACGAGCGCTACGTCCGCACCTTCCCAGAAGGTGTTAAAGGCGACCTCATCGGCGGCGAGGCCATCATCGACATGTCGATCACGAAAATCCATGAGCAGATTCAGGCATTCCTGCTGTCTGTGCTCAGGCTCTACGTGCGCGAGAAAGGACTCGGCGAGGTGCTCGGTTCGAAGACGACCATGCGGGTGGACGACGAGAACGGCTACGAGCCAGATGTCTTTTTCCTCAGCAAGGACCGCCTCGACACCTTCGGCACGAAGGACATCCGGGGACCCGTCGACGTAGCGGTCGAGATCGTCTCTCCCTCGTCCGGCAAGCGGGACCGGGTGACGAAGTTCGAGGGCTACGAGCGGGTCGGCGTGAGCGAGTACTGGCTGATCGACCCCGAGCGCCGCGAGGCCGTCTTCTACCGGCTCGACGAGGGCACGTATAAGGCCGTGCCGTTGTCCGGCGGGGTCTTCGAGAGCGCGGCCGTGCCGGGCTTCCGGCTCGACCCGCAGGTGCTCTTCCAGGACCCGCTCCCGAGCGAGTTCGAGATGCTGCAGCGCCTGCTCGGCGGCGAAGTGTAGGTCTGGCCTGGTGTCTGTCCGCCCAAAGAAGTCGCTCGGCCAGAACTTCCTCCGGGACCCGAACACGGTCCGCAAGATCGTGGCGGCGGTCGAGGGTCCGGTGGGTGCCGCAGTTGTCGAGATCGGGCCGGGGACGGGGGCGCTGACAGGCGACTTGCTACAGCGCTATCCTGATCTGACCGCCATCGAGGTAGACGAGCGGGCCGTGGTGCACCTCCGCGAAACGCTGCCCGGCCTCGACGTGCGGCATGGCGACGTGCTGGAGACCGACTGGGCGGCGCTGGCAGCCGAAAAAGGCGAGCGGCTGTGGGTGGTCGGCAACCTGCCCTACTACATTACCTCGCCGATTCTCTTCTCGCTCCTCGACGCGCGGCAGCACCTCCAGCGGGCCGTCGTGATGATGCAGAAGGAGGTCGCCGAGCGGCTCGTGGCCGTGCCGCGCACGAAGGCGTACGGCATCCTCAGCGTGCAGACCCAGTTGCTCGCGCGCCCGGCGCTGCTCTTCGAGGTGAGCCGCCACGTCTTCCACCCGAAGCCCGACGTGACAAGCGCCGTCGTCGCGCTTGGCTTCGACGCCCCCGACCTCGGCGTGGACGTCGAGCGGCTGCGGCGGACAGTGCGGACGGCGTTCAACCAGCGCCGCAAGACGCTCCGCAACAGCCTCAAGCCGATCACCTCGGAAACGGGCTATGCCGTGCCCGACGACCTGGCCGGGCGCCGCCCCGAAGCCCTGGCGCCCGCTGAGTTCGTCGGGCTCGCGCGCGCACTTTTCGGCGAGGCGGGCGCGTAGCACGGCCGCCAGCAGTCTATCTTCCGGCCCCGTGTTCTCCGCGGCAGTGGTGCCGCGCCCCGACCTGGTTTTCTGTGGCTGATCTCGCTCCCGACCTAGAGCGCCCTCCGCGCATCGAAGTCGACGAAACGCTCGTCGACGACATCGGTACGCTCCTCCGGGACGAGCAGCGCGGGATGGTGCTTAACCTCGTCGCGGACCTCCACCCGGCGGACCTCGCGGACCTCATCCTGCACCTCGCGCCGGACGACGCCGACGCGCTCTTCGGCTGGCTCCCCGAGGACAAGGCCGGGGCCGTGCTCCCGGAACTGGAGACCGCCCGGCGCTCCGACCTCCTCGACGAGATGCCGGCGAGCGAGATCGTCTCGCTCCTCGACGAGATCGACACGGACGACGCCGCCGACGTCCTCGCCGACCTACCCGACGCTGTCGCCGAGCAGGTCCTGCCCCAGCTCGAAGACGCCGCCGAGGTCGAGGCGCTCCTCCACTTCGGAGACGAGACGGCGGGCGGGCTCATGGAAACGGACTACGTCTCCACCCGCCTCGCCGCGACGGTCGACCACGCGACGGAAGAGCTGCGCCGCTGCGCGGCCGAGGTCGACCCGGTCTACGTGGTCTACGTCCTCGACGAGGGCGACCGGCTCGTCGGGATCGTGGACCTCAAGACGCTCGTCCTCGCCCGGGGCGGGGCGGCGATCTCGGACATCATGGACCCCGAGGTCGTGACCGTCGAGCCGGAGCTCGACCAGGAAGACGTGGCGCGGATCATGGAGCGCTACGACCTCGTCGCCCTCCCCGTCGTCAGCGCCGACGGCCGGATGCTGGGGCGGATCACGATCGACGACATCGTGGACGTGATCCGCGACGAGGCCGAGGAGGACCTGCAGCGGGCGAGCGGGATCGCCGGCGACGAAGAGATCACGGCTTCGGTCTGGGCGATCTCGAAAGGCCGGCTGGTCTGGCTGATGATCGGCCTCGTCGGGGCCTACGGGTCGGGCCTCGTAATCCGCGGGTTCGAGGGGGCGCTCGAGGCCGCTGCCGTGCTCGCCATGTTCATCCCCATCGTCATGGCGATGGCAGGCAACGCCGGGATCCAGTCGTCGGCGATTGCCGTGCAGGGCCTCGCCTCGGGCGACCTGTGGAGTTCGGACGTGGTGCGGCGGATCGGCAAGGAGCTCGCCGTGGCGCTCCTGAACGGCATCGCCCTCGCCGCCGCGCTCGCCGTCATCGTCCTCGTGATGGGGGCCGCCGGTGGCCTCGGCGATGCCGACACGCCGCGTCTCGCGCTCACCTCGGCCGTCTCGCTCCTCGTCGTGATCGTCCTCGCCACCGTCCTCGGCGCGACGGTCCCGCTGCTCCTCGACCGCGTCGGGATCGACCCCGCGCTCGCCACCGGCCCGTTCATCACGACCTCGAACGACATCATCGGCCTCGCCGTGTTCTTCGGCGTGGCGTCAGTGCTTTATCTGTAGGGGTTTGATTGACCAAACCGCTACGTCAGCGCGTCGAACAGGGCGCGCACGCGGCGGCGGTTCACGCCGAGGTCGCCCAGCCCGACGCGGCTCGCGCTGCGGACGTGCAGCACCGCGCCGTTTTGATGTGGTTCAACGCGCAGGTGCAGGTCGTCGGTGAAAAGGCCGGTGCTGAAGACGGCATGGAAGCCGAGGCCGTCGGCGTCCTGCTCGACGCTCTTCGCAGATCCGATCGTCAGTCCCCGGACCGCGCGAACCGCCTCAAGCGCGGCGGCGAACAGCACCTCGGGATCGCGGTCGAAGGGGCGCGTCTCACGCGTGCAGTTCGTCGGGACGCCGCAGGGCGGGAGTGGGTTGGTAGGTAGATCAGACATCAGAATAAAAAAAGCGCAACCCCGGACGGAGGCTGCGCGAGAGGGGAGAGCCGGAGCCTAGAACGAGGCCGACTGCGCGGGCGGAGACGGATCGGCGACCTCGAACTCGCGCTCGTCGTTGTACTTCGACGGGCACTTGATCAGGATGTGCTCGGCGACGAACGCGTCGCCCTCCATCCGGCCCTCGATCACCACCTGCTCGGCGTCCTCGAAGTTGGCGGGCTTCGGATTCAGGTAGCGGACCTCGCGCACGGTACCGTCCTCGTCCTTCATCCAGAACGAAAAGACGTTGGCCTCGCGGTCGTAGGTCGTCGGCTGCGCCTGGACCCACTCGCCGACGACGTGGGCGTAGGCGTCTTGCTCGGCGGCCTCGGTGAAGCTCATGTACCCGCCGACGCTCTCGCCGAAAGAGCGCAGCATCAGGAACGTAAACCCGGCCATTAGGACGAGGCTTATGATCGTCTTGGGTTTCATACGAGCCGAACGGGTAGAGACTGATTCTACGTGCCTACGGTGTCTTCGCGTTCCGGCCGGGCGTCAAGATCCTGTTCGATCCGCGCGAGGCGGCGGTCGGTGCGGAGGAGAAAGAACAGCACCCCGAACCAGATAATGAGCACGACCGCGAGGACGACGTAGAGCTTGTCCTGCTGCAGCATCACGGCCTCCAGCCCCACCGGCGCGGCCTCCGGGAGGGCGGCCCACACGCTGTCGTAGACGGCCGTGCCGGGAGCTTCGGTCGAGTCCGTAGGAGTGATCGGAAGCTGCATGGCCGAAGTTAAAACTACACCCGCGGCGGCTGTGCGAAAGTCGGTGGAAATGTCAGGCCCCGACTAGAACGGCCTCTTCCACCTGCCGCTCGGCCAGCCGGACCCGGACGCGCTGCGTGTAGATCCACCAGAAGAGCGCGATGAACCCGACGACCGCCGGGTAGAACACGACCCGCATCTCCGGCGCGAGGTCGGTCTGGCTGAAGGCCGGGTTGCCCTCGGCACCGGGGTGCAGGCTGTCGAGCTGGCGCGGCAGCACGTAGAGTAGGAACGGCATCACCGCTGTCGCGAACAGGTTGTAGACCGCCGCGATCCGTCCCCGCTTGCGCGGCTCCTCCACCGACGAGCGCAGCACGAAGTAGGCCGCCAGGATCATCAGCTGCACCGCCGCCATCGACTGCTTCGGGTCGAAGTTCCACCACTTGCCCGTCCCGACGTACCACGTGAAGCGCGCCCACACGATCCCGGTCACGAGGCCGAGGATGCCGAAGAGCATCGCCACGAGCGCAGCCTGCTCGGCCCGCACGTCGCGCTCCACGGTCGGCGCAGCGAGATAGCGCGCCGAGTAGACGGCCGAGACCAGCATCCCCGCCATCAGCGTGAACCACATCGGGACGTGGAAATACAGGTTCCGCGCCGACTCCTCCAGGATGTTCAGCCGCGGAATCGACAGCGCGAAGCCTGCCACGATCACCCCCGTCATCCACACTGCGATGCCAGCGGTGAACGTCCGGTAGGCGGTTCCGTAGCGGGAGCGCGTCGAAGGCATGGCGAAGGCGTTGATGAGCGCGGTTTGCACCCCGCCGCTAGCGCCGGGTTTCCGGCCGTCCTCGCCTTCAATCGTTCCACACGTAGTCGAACAGCAGCACCGAGGCTGTGATCACGACGCCAGCATACGCGCCCAGGGTCACGAGGTCGCCCGCCGACGCCGCCCACGGCCCGGCCGAGGCCCCCAGGAGGAGGGCCCGCTGCGTCACCCGCACCACCGTCAGCAGGAGCGGAATCAGGAGCGGGAAGGCTAGTACCGGCAGGAGCGGCCCGCTGCTGGCTGCCCGCGCGATGATCGCCGAGAGCAGCGTCGTCGCCCCGGCCAGGCCCAGCGCCCCGAGCGCGAGCGTCGCCACGAGCAGCCCGACGGCCTCCACCTCTAGCCCGAGCACGAGCACGAACCCCGCCGCCGCGAGCGCATTCATCGCCCCGACGAGGAGGACGTTGAACAGCAGCTTGCCCGCGTAGACCATGCTCGGCCGCGTGTGGAGCCTGAGCAGCAGGACCGTCCCGCGCTCCTCCTCGGCCACGAACGCCCGACCCAGCCCTACCGCGCCGGCGAACACGATCACCACCCACAGCAGCGCCGACGCTACGCGCTCCCCAACCTCGCCCGTCCCGATGGCAAACGCCACCAGGAGCAGCGCCGACACCACGAACAGCAGCAGCGCGCTCACCGCGTAGCGCGTCCGCAGCTCCAGGCGCAGGTCTTTCACGAACACTGCCCAGGTGCCGGCGAGCCAAGTCATCGGGAGAGGGTTAGAGGATAGCGGATGGAAGATCGAGGATAGGGCACAGACAATCCATCTTCCATTCTCTATTCTCCATCGTTCAACACAACGCCAGCCAGCAGCAGGACGCATGACTCCACCCGACAAGGTTCTCGGCACCCTCCTCGGCAGCGCCGTCGGCGACGCCCTCGGCATGCCGATCGACGGTCTCAGCCACCAGAACGTCCGCACCTACTACAAAGGCGTCAAAGCCTACCGCGACGACGAATACCGCCGCGACCTCGGGGCCGGACAGTGGACCCGGCACACGCAGCGCCTCTTCGCCCTCGTCCGCGCCCTCGCCGGCGGCTCCGACAATCTCGCCAATCGCTATGCCGAGGAGTTGACTGGCCTCACGCTCCGCCGTCCCGCCGACCCCGCAACGGCTACCAGTGACGCCGCCGTCCTCGCCAGCGCCCTCAGCCTCGCCGGTGACGACAGAACGTCTCCTCTCGACCGCCTTGCGGACATCCTCGGCGACGAGGCCGGTCCTGTCGCTCTCGCCGCCGCCGCCGGGCAGGTCGAGGCCGTCCGGCTTCTCCTCGCCGCTGACCCCGGTACCCTCGACGGCCCTGCGTTCTTCCACGCCGTCACCGACGCCGCCGTCCGCGCCGAGACTCACCTGAGCGCCTCCACTGCCGTCTCCGACCGCCTCCGCACCCTCGCCGGTCACCTCGACGCCTTCCCGCTCGACCTGCAGGACCTGTGCGCCGGCACCGGCCCGGCTGCCGACGAGGCGTGGCCCTTCGCCCTCGCCATGCTCGCCCGCAACCCGGCGCTGCTGGAGGCGACGATGCTGCCTGGGGTCAACGTCGGCGGGGCTGCCAGTGCCATCGGCGCCCTGCTCGGGGCGCTCCTCGGGGCGCTCCACGGGTGGTCAGCGTTTCCCGAGGCGTGGCGGGCCGGGCTGGAAGACGTGGGCCGTCTCGAAGCTGAAGCGAGGGCCTGTGCCAAATCGTCGGTGTAGGGGCGCAGCATGCCACCCCCCTACAATGCCGGGACGCACTGCACACTCAGAGAGACTATCGCCCGGTCTCTCCTCACCCTCCGTTCCCTCCCCGCCGGGCAGTCCCGAGACCTACTCAGCGCCGCTCCGCGTCCCGGTGCGCCTCGGTGTGCCCGCCCGGCGGCAGGCCGCCCGAAAACCCGTCCTCGTTCTCCCAGCCCCGCGGCGGCAAGTCGTCCGGCAGATCGCCGAAGTCGCCGATCATCCCGATCTCCGTCGAGAGCCGGTAGCCCTGGTCGGCCTCCACGGTCCGCTGGATGTGCCCGATGAGCCGCCGCACGTCCGCCGCCGTTGCCCCGCCGGCGTTGATCATGATGTTGGCGTGGCGCCGCGTCACCTCGGCCCCGCCGATCCGGTGGCCCTTGAGGCCCGCCCAGTCGATCAGCCGTCCGGCGCCGACGCCCTCGATCTTCTTGAAAATCGATCCCGCGCTGGGCTCGGTGTCGAGGGGCGGGTGCCGCTCCTGGCGCCACGCGAGGTTCGCTGCCATGATCTCGCGCATCCGCGCCTCGTCGCCTGGCTCTAGCTGAAACGTCGCGGCGAGGACGAGGTCGGCCCGGTCGTGGAGGATCGAGTAGTCGTAGCCGAAGTCGAAGTAGTCCCGGTCCACGGTCACGCGCTCGCCCTCTTCCGTCAGGAGGTCGGCCGAGTGGACGACCTCGGCGATGAACATCGTCCGCTCGCGCTCGGGCGGCGGCGAGAGGAAGTGGAGGTTCTGCCACAGCGCCCCACCGACGCTCGATGGGATGCCGACGTAGTGCTCCAGACCTGAGAGCCTTGCCGACACCGCCTGCTCGATTAGGTCGGGGTAGACGACCGTCCCGCTCTCGGCCGACACCCGCCCTGTCGCCTCGTCGATCCGCACATGCGTTGCCCGGTTGCGGATCACGAAGCCGCGGAAGCCGTGGTCGCCGACCAGGATGTTGGCACCGAGACCGAGGAGGAAGAAGGGCACGTCCAGTTCGCGCGCCAGCGCGAGGGCGGCCGCCAGTTCGTCAGCGGTGTGGGCCTCGTAGAACAGGTCCGCCGGGCCGCCGATTTTGAACGTCGTGTACGGGGCCAGTTCCTCGCCCACCCGCACTCGCTCGGCCCCGAGCGCGTCGCGGAGCCAGGCCAGTTCGTCGGGACGGGCTACCACGGGAGAGTCAGGCATCGATGGGAAAGGAAGAGGGGACAGGGAGCGCGGCCAAGCCAGTGCCGTTGCAGCATACCAGACGCGCGCGGCCCCAATCGGTTCGGAATCCATGAAACACCCCGGCGGTGCACTGCCGAGCACCCTAGCGGTGCATCCGCTACGTTAAATCCGCGTATCCTCCCGCCTCCACTTTGCCTCAACCCACCGTACCCTCATGGCGAACACCTATCCCAACCTGACCCGTGCCGCCGGGCGCTTCGGCGTCGTCCTCGCCGGCGTCCTGCTCCTGATGCTCATCGCCGCGGGCTGCATGACCAAGTCCATCGGCGCCGGCGAGCAGGGCGTCAAGTTCAGCTACTTCTCCGGCACCAACATGGACCGGAGCTACGACGAGGGCTTCCACGTCTTCCTGCCGTGGGAGACGATCATCGACTACGACGTGCGCAACAAGAACCAGGACGAGGAGATCGAGGTCCTCTCCTCGAACGGGCTCACGATCCGCATGGACCTCTCGGTCCGCTACCGGCCCGACGCCGAGGTCCTCCCCGAACTCCACACCACCTACGGGCAGGAGTACTACGAGCGCCTGATCCGGCCCGAGCTGCGCAGCGTCGCCCGCGAGGTCGTCGGCCAGTTCACGCCCGAGGAACTCTACTCCACGCGCCGCGCCGAGCTTCAGGAGCAGATCGAGCAGAACCTCGGGGCTGCCGTCGAGCGCGGCTTCGTCGAACTCGACGCCGTGCTGATCCGCGACATCGAACTCCCCGAGCAGATCCGCCGCGCGATCGAGAACAAGCTCGAGGAGGAGCAGCGCGTCGAGCAGGCCCGCCTCTCGATCGCCCGCGCCGAGCAGGAGGCCGAGCGCAAGCGCGTCGAGGCCAGCGGCGACGCCGACCGCGCCCGGATCATCGCCGAGAGCCTCTCGCCGTCGTTCCTCCAGTTCCAGGGCATCCAGGCGACCCGCGAACTCGCCCAGTCCAACAACTCGAAGGTCGTCGTCATCGGTGCCGGCGACGGCGGGCTGCCCGTCATCCTCGGCGACCAGTAGCGGGGACCCGTGAGGCGTGATGGGCGAGGGTGCCCGCCGCAACGGCGGAGGCTGTCCCCACCCACCACGCCTCACGAACCACGTCGCCATGTCCGACGAGCGCTCTGACTTCTTCCAGCGGGTCTGGGACGTGGTCGCCGAGATTCCCACGGGCCGGGTGACGACCTACGGTTACATCGCGGAGCACCTCGGCGCGAAGCGCTCGGCGCGGGTCGTCGGGTGGGCGATGAAGGCGGCGGTCGGCTCCGGCCTGCCGTGCCACCGCGTTGTCAACCGGCGCGGGGCACTCACCGGGCGGCTGCACTTCGAGACGCCGACCGTGATGGAGGAGCGCCTCCGCTCCGAGGGCGTCGCCTTCACCGACGAGGGCGCGGTAGACCTCCGGCAGCACCTCTGGATTCCAGGCGAGACGAGGGTGAACAGGTAGGGGTTTGATTAATCAAACCCCTACGTCCCGGCGAGGGTGGCGATTGCGTCCCAGAAACCGGGGAACGAGACGGTCACGCAGTCGGCGTCGCGGACGGTGGTTTCGCCCGTCGCGGCCAGCCCCGCCACCGCCGCCGCCATCGCAATCCGGTGATCGCCCTCGCTCTCGACGGTGGCTCCGTGCAAGGTCGGCTTACCGTCGATCACGAGGCCGTCGGCTCGCTCCGTCACCTCGGCCCCCATCGCCCGGAGAAACGCCGCCGTCGCCGCGATCCGGTCGGTCTCTTTGTGCCGGAGCTCCTCCGCGTCCCGGATTTCGGTTCGCCCCTCGGCATAGGCTGCGGCCACGGCGAGGGCGGGAATCTCGTCGATCAGGTTCGGGATGAGGTCGCCGCCGACGGTGAGGCCGTGGAGCCGTCCGCCCTCGTTCTGCACCGTCAGGTCGGCCAGCGGCTCGTGGCCCCGCGTCCGCTCGTTCGTCACGGTGATGTGCGCGCCCATCGCCCGGAGCAGGTCGAGAAGGGCGCTCCGCGACGGGTTCAGCCCAACGCTCCGCATCTCGACGTGGCTGTGGGGCACGACGGCCCCGGCAACCAGGAAAAAGGCTGCCGCCGAGAAGTCGCGTGGGACGATCCAGGGCTGCACCCGCACCGTGCGCCCGCCTTCGACGGTGATGTGCCGCTGCCCGCCTAGCTCCATCGTGTCGAGGCCGAGCATCCGCTCGGTGTGGTCCCGCGAGGGCACAGACTCGATGACCGTCGTGCAGCCTTCGCCGAGGAGGCCGGCGAGGAGGATGCAGCTTTTGACCTGCGCCGAGGCGACAGGGAGAACGTACTCGATCCCGCGCAGCGCGCCGCCGGTGATGCGGACCGGGGCGTGTCCGTCGGCTAGATCGACGCGGGCTCCCATCCGGCGGAGCGGCTCCGCGATGCGCTCCATCGGGCGCTGCGAAAGGGAGGCGTCGCCGGTGAGCACGGACGCGAACGGCTGCCCGGCGAGGAGGCCCGCGAGCAGGCGCATCGTCGTCCCTGAGTTGCCGCAGTCAATCGGGACGGTGGGGGCGGTGAATCCGCGCAGACCCCGGCCGTGGATCGTCAAGTCGTCCTCGTGCGCCTCGACCCGAACGCCGAGGGCGCGCAGCGCGCCGAGCGTAGCCTGCGGGTCGGCGGCGTCGGAGAAGCCGACGATCTCGGACGGTCCTTCGGCGAGGGCCGCGAGGAGAGCGGCGCGGTGCGAGACGGACTTGTCAGCCGGCAGGCGGAGGCGGCCCGCTAGGCCCATCGCTGGCTGGATCGATCGGGTCATCGGGACGCGGCGTGGACGTGAAGGCCGAGGCGTCCATGCGGAACGTCTCGTCGCTTGGCGGAGGGGGTTCGGTGCCCAGCACGAACGCGTCGTCCACGCTAAACGCACCCTCCGCGTTGAAGGTGTTGTCTAAGCCGGGGACGTCGTCTACGCGGAGCGCGTCGTGCGCGTTGAACGCACCGTCTGCGCTGAAGGCATTGTCTGTGCCGACCGCGTCGTCGGCGTGGAGCGTGTCATCGGCGAAGGTCACCGGGTCCGCCGAGGCGACGGGTTCGGCGACGATCTGTTCGATGGCGACCGGTTCGGCGGTGATTAGGACGTCGTCGGGGGCGAGGGCGGGTTCGGGGACCAGGTCGGCAGGGGGCTGGGCGAGGTCGGCAGGGGGCTGGACGAGGTCGGCAGGGGGCTGGACGAGGTCGGCGGGTGCCGCCTCGGGCGGGGTGGGGACAACGCTCTGGTCGAAGACCGCATCGTTGAAGGTGCTGGCGTCGTCAAAGCTACCATCGAGGAGGGTCTCCAGGTTGGGTCCGTCGTTTTCTTCCGGCACGACGAGGGCGTCCTCGACCGAGGCCAGCAGCACCTCCTTGCGGAAGGGCTTGGCCACGTAGTCGTCGAAGCCTTCGCGCAGGAACCGGTCCTCGTCGCCGGGCAGGGCGTAGGCCGTCACGGCGACAGCCGGGACGCGCTCGTAGCCTTCGATCCCGCGGATCTCGTGGAGCAGGTCGATCCCCGAGCGGTCGGCCCCGAGGTTGATGTCGACGAGGAGGATGCGGTACTGGTTGTAGCGCGCCTGCTCGATGGCCTCCTCCGGGCTCGTGGCGATGTCGGTCTCGTAGTCCTGGAGCATGAACTGCGCCATGTAGGCGTTCTGCGCGTTGTCCTCGATCAGGAGGATGTCCCGCTGCATGCGCTCGTCGGGGGCCGGGGGTGAAGCGAAGGTCAGCTCCTCGGAGCGGGAGGTCGCCATCTCCTCGGTCTCCCAGGGGTAACGCGCGGCCGACGGCTCCGAGGACTCCGGCTCCTCCGGGCGGTCGCCGGCGGGGAGCGTCTCGGGCACCTGCTCGACCGGGACGCGCGGGAAGCGGATCGAGAAGGCGCTCCCGATGCCCTTGATGCTCTCGACGGAGATCTCGCCGCCCATCATCTCGACGAGCTTCTTGGTGATGGCCAGGCCGAGGCCGGAGCCCTCGTGGCTGCGCTTGAGCCCGGTCGACTCCTGCTTGAAGTCGTCGAAGAGGTGGGGGAGGAACTGCTTCGAGATGCCGACGCCGGTGTCGCGCACGGTGAGGATGGCCTCCTCGTCCGTCGCCTCGACCTCGACCGAGACCGCGCCCTCGCGCGTGAACTTGATGGCGTTGCCGATGAGGTTGTTCAGGATGCGGTGGAGGCAGCTCCGGTCGATCTGCGCGTAGACCGGCTTGTCGGCTGGCTCGACGCGGAGCAGGAGGCCCCGCTTGTCGGCGACCTGCTTCAGCACGCGGGCCGACGCCTCGGCCTCCTCGAAGACGTTCAGCACCTCGACCTCGGGCTGCACCTCGCCGGCCTCGATGCGGGCCATCTCGAGGACCGAGTTGATCGTGTCCAGCAGCCGGGTGCCGGCGTCCTCGATGATCTTCGCGAGGTTCTTGTGCTCGCCCTCGACGCCCTCGGCGAGCACCTGGGCCGAGCCGAGGATGCCCGTCAGCGGGGTGCGGATCTCGTGGCTCATGTTGGCCAGGAAGGCGTCGCGGAGGTGGACCATCTGCTCGGCCTCCTCCTTGGCCTCGATCAGCTCGGTCTCGAACTGCTTCTGCTTCGTGATGTCCTTGGCGACGATCACGAGGCCCTGGACCTCGCTGCCGTCGCGGACGAGGGCGCTCGAGAGCGAGACCGGGATGCCCGTGCCCGCCTTCGCCCGGAAGCTGGTCTCGACGTTGCCGGTGAGGGCCTGCTCGATGGTCTGCTTGATCTCGACCCCCCGGTTCCGGCCGGTGTGGGCGAAGATCGCCATGACGGCCTTGCCGAGGAGGTCGCTCCGCTCGAAGCCCAGCATGTCGAGCGCGGCCTGGTTGACCATCGAAATCTTGACGTTCGGGTCGACGACGACGAGCGGGTCGGCCATCGACTGGACGATGTTCTCGACGTAGCCCTTCGAGACGGTCGTGCTGGAGAACTGGTCCATCATCTCGTTGATGGCGCGCCCGAGCTGGCCGATCTCGTTGTTCGAGGTGATCTCGACACGCTCGTCGAGCCGGCCCTCGCCGATGGCGCGGGCGGCGGCGGTCAGCTCTCTGAGCGAGCGGCCCACGAAGCGCGTCAGGTAGATACCGAGCACCAGCACAATGAACAGCAGCAGGGCCGAGGCGCTCACGCCGATGCGTCCGGCCCAGACGCCGGTCCGCTCGACCCGGTCGGCCCGCTCTTCGAGCGTCTCCTGCACCTTGCCGGCGCGCTGCGACAGCACGGGCTGGAACGTGCCGAGGTAGAACGGCTCGAGTTCCTCGTAGAAAATGGTGGATGCTTCGGCCGGGTCCGTCGCGCTCAGTGCGGCGAGTCGCTCCGCCTGGCCCTGGTAGGTCCCGAACGCCTGGCGGATCGCGCCGAGCGTCGTCTCGCGCGGGCTGTACTCGCGGCTCTGGGCGAGCTGGCGGCCGAAGACCGAGAGGTGGCCGGTGAGGGTCTCGCGCGCCAGCGTCGCAGCTTCACCCTCGGGGGCCTCGGCGCTCTCGATGAGCACCTGCTGCACCGTCGCCTGGCTCGCCTGCGCCGCCTGGATCATGGCGTAGGCGCGCTCGAGCTCGATCAGCGAGTTGGCACCGAGGGCGTCGGCGTCGCGCTCGACCCACTGGCCGAGGGTGACGGCGAGGTAGCCGATGCCGCCGACCAGGAGGGCGATGAGGAAGAAGCTCAGCGCAAGCTTGTGCGTGACCTTGAAAGACATAATGGGAGCAGTTGATCGCACAAAGCAGCCCGTGCCGCGAGGCGTGCTTCGCCAGAAGGGAACGGCAGAAACGCACGGAGGTGTGGCGTCCTGCCGCTCTGGTATCGGCGGCGAAAACGTCGTGCTTAAGCCTCGTATGGCCCCGGTATGAGCCTCGGATGGTCCTGTGCTCGGGCGCGTTACGCCGAGAGGTCAGACTCGATCTCACGCAGCAGCGCCTGCTTCTCGTGCCACGGCAGAAACGCGTAGCGGAACCCGTTGCGGACGACCTCGCGGAGCGCCTCGGCCCCGACGCCGCAGCGGGTGTGGACGAGCCACAGCTCGTCGGTTACGGTCGTGTGGCTGAAGAGCCGGTTGTCCGTGTTGACCGTGACGGCCACGCCGGCCTCGATGTACGCGCCGATGGGGTGGGTCTCGTAGCCGGAGACGACGTGCGTCTGGACGTTGCTCGTCGGGCACATCTCGAGCGGGACCCGGTGGTCGACCACGTAGCGCAGCAGGTCCGGGTCCTGCCGGAGCGTCACGCCGTGCCCGATGCGGTGCGCCCCGCAGTGGAACAGCGCCTGCCGGATCGACTCCGGCCCGAACGACTCGCCGGCGTGGATGGTGATGCCGAGGGCGTGGTTGCGGGCGTAGTAGAACGCGTGGAGGTGCTGCTTAGGCGGGTGGCCCGTCTCGCCGCCTGCGAGGTCGAACGCCACGGCCCCGCGCCCGAAGTAGCGCGCCGCGAGTTCGGCCTGTGCCAGCGAGGCGCTCTCGTAGCGGTCCCGCAGACCGCAGATGATGAGGCCGGTCTGGATGCCGAAGGCGCGCTCGGCGTCCTGCAGCCCGGCGAGGACGGCGTCGTTCACCTCGTCGAGCGACAGCCCCTCTTCGGTGTGAAGGATCGGGCCGTAGCGAACTTCGAGGTAACGGACGTTCTCGCGGGCATTGTCTTCGGCCAGTTCGTAGGCGATCCGGCGGAGCGCCTCCGGGGTCTGCATCAGCGGGATCGTGTAGCCGAACCACGCTAGGTACTCCTCCAGCGTCTCCGCGTCGTCGATCTGACGGAGGATGGCGCGGAGGCCGTCTTCGTCCTGCGCTGGGAGCACGGACAGCTTGCCCTGCTCGGTGGCGAGGTCGAGCATGGTCGAGAGCCGGAGCGAGCCGTCGAGGTGGCAGTGGAGTTCGGCTTTGGGCCAGGCGAGGAGGTCGTCGCGGGAGAGGGCGGGCATGTGTCGGTGGAACGAACGGTGAGACGGAGGACGGTGAGACGGAGGACGGTGAGACGGAGGACGGTGAGACGGTGGGCGAGAAAGGACGGGCAAGGTACCGAGGCCGCCGCGCTCCGCGCCGGTGCCCATTCCCCCTTTCGCCCATCCTCCCTTTCCCTCCTGACCCTCCATTCTCTCCACGCCGAAACGATCCTCTCGGCCGACCCTCACCCCGGAACCGTGCGGTTTCGGGAACGCTTCAAGCGGGCGTGTTGCTCGCGCGGGAGCGCATCGCTACCTTGACGCTGCCCGCTGTCGTCCCACCTGCACGGTTGCTGCCATGTCGCTCGGCCCGTTCGAAATCGCTCTCATCTTCCTCGTTATCCTGCTCCTCTTCGGCGCGAAGCGGATTCCCGAGATCGCGCGCGGGATGGGCAAGGGCATCCGCGAGTTTAAGGACGCCACCGCCGACGTGAAGCGCGAGCTGACCGTTGACGACACGCCCCCGCCGCGCCGGGGCATCGAAGCGCCGCCCGCCACCCAGCCCCGCGCCGACGCGTCCGCGCAGCAAGCGGCCCCAGTCAAGCCTGATATTGAGCAAGAAGGCTCGCGGTAGAGCTCGGATGCGCCTCATCACTATCGCGACCTTCAATTTTGCTTCTCAGGTATACCTTGCTAAGTCGCTGTTAGAGACCCAGGGGATTGTCTGTCGCATTACCAACGAGCATTCAGGCAGTTCTGAGGGGGTAGGGCTTCAGGTTCCAGAGGATGCAGTGGAGGCAGCGCTCGGCATCTTAGATGGTGTCGAACCACCTGCCGAACAGGAGGACGATTCGCGGTTAGTATCTGTCGGGACGTTGCTCTGTTGAGAAGCTATGTCATGACAGGCTGCACACCTAGAATGATGAGCCGGTAGAGGTTGTAAACCAGGCCGCGCAAGAGCGCCTGCGCCTCCTGCATAGCCGGGAGCCGCGCCGTCAAGCGCTCCCCCCACTTCCGCTTCACCACCGACATCAACGTCTCGACCAGCCACCGCTGGCCGTAGACCCTCCGCGGCTCACTCTCACCGGCGACGCCGAGCGCGGCGCACCCGAGCGCGGCCACCATCTCGGCCCGGTAGCGCCCGCGCGGCCCGGCCACGTAGCGGCGCGTCTTGGCCGGGATCAGCGACTTGACTCCGAGACGCTCTCGGCAGAAGACGTGGTTGCGCTCGGAGTCGTAGCCCGCGTCGGCCAGGACAAGCGCACCCGGTACCGAGGCAATTGAAGCCTCAGCCAGCGGCGGGAGGTCTGGGTAGTCCCCGCACGGGCCGAGCTTCGAGAGTTGAGCGGTGATGAGTTGGGGGCCGGTCCAGAGTGCTGCAGCCCACTTCTGGTAGCCCCGGGCGCGATGCGTAGTCGGCCCGTGCTTGCGGCGGCGCTGCTCGAAGTAACGCGAGGCGTGGCCGCAGTAGAGCCCGGTCGAGTCGATGGCAACGAGGTCCCGCTGGGGAGGGTCATGGCCGGAGGCCTTGAAGAGCCGCAGGGTCTCAACGAGCGCATCGGCGATGACACGGCCGGTCGCTTTGTCGCGCGCGAAGCGCCAGAGCGTGGAGTAGTCGGGGACCGCCGTGAGTCCAAGGGCTTCGCGGAGGCCATCGGAGAGTTCGAGCGTCTCCTGCGCGGTGCGGTAGTCGAGGCCGAGGTACTCCTTGACGAGCAGGCAGGCCAGCAGTTGGGGCTGGGTGTAGCGCTCGGGAGCGAACTTGTGGGCGCGTGCGGGGAGGGTGCGTTCGGCGACGGAGTGAGCCAGGTGGGCGAAGGTGAGGAGGCGGTTGGGCATGAGCGTAGCGGCAGGTGGTTCGGCTTCTACGCTCGTCGTAGCTTGGAGTCGCCGCAAGCTTCTCAACAGAGCATCGGGACGTTTGATAACCCGCTCGGTGCCCATGCAGTAGCTGCTGTGCTTGACAAAGCTGGTATTCAGCACAGCGTTATCGGTGAAGGTGCATTCGGAGCTGGAAGTCGCATCTCTGTCCTTGTAGCGGAGCAGGATGTGCAAAGGGCAATGGACGCACTCGAAGATTCTTGAGAGGCACCATGCTTCTTAACCCAGAACCCAACACTCGCTGGCCTGCGCCGCGCTACCTTTCGGACTCGTCTTTCCCCATCGTACCCCTCCCGTCTCCATGAGCATTCTCGTTGACAAGAACACCCGGCTCATCGTGCAGGGCCTCACCGGCAAGGAAGGCACCTTCCACGCCGAGCAGATGATCGAGTACGGCACCAACGTCGTCGCGGGCGTCGTCCCCGGCAAGGGCGGGCAGACCCACATCGACCGGCCCGTCTACGACTCCGTCCGCGAGGCGGTCGAGGCCGAGCGCGCCAACACGACCTGCATCTTCGTGCCGCCGGCGTTCGCGGGCGGGGCCATCATCGAGGCCGCCGAGGCGGGCGTCGAGGTCATCGTCTGCATCACCGAGGGTATCCCGGTGGCCGACATGATCCCGGCCTACGCCTACGTCCAGAAGAAAGGCGCACGCCTCATCGGCCCGAACTGCCCCGGCGTGCTCACCCCCGGCGACGCGGTCAAGGTCGGCATCATGCCGACGATGATCTTCTCGGCCGGACCGGTCGGCGTGATCTCGCGCTCGGGCACGCTCACCTACGAGGCCGTCGACCAGCTCACGCGCCAGGGCCTCGGCCAGACGACCGCTGTCGGCATCGGCGGCGACCCCGTGATCGGGACGCAGTTCATCGACGCGCTCCAGCTCTTCCAAGACGACGCCGCCACCGAGGCGGTCGTGATGATCGGCGAGATCGGCGGCTCGGCCGAGGAGGAGGGCGCGGCCTACGTGAAGGAGCACATGACGAAGCCGGTCTTCGGGTTCATCGCCGGCCGCACGGCACCGCCCGGCCGGCGGATGGGCCACGCGGGTGCCATCGTCTCCGGCGGCAAAGGCACGGCCGACGCCAAGCTCGACGCGATGCGCGCCGCCGGCATCACGGTCATCGAGAACCCGGCCGAGATCGGGGAGACCGTCAAGGCGCACATCGCGCAGGTGGCGTAGAGTTGGACAATTAGTGGTCCTCTTTCCAGATCAACGAGGTACGCTGATCATTATGCGAATTGTGGAAATGCTTAGGCCAGCGAAGATCAACTGCTGGCCACGCAGCTAAAAACGTGGCTTGCCAATGAGTCTTAAGCCACGACCTTGTCAGTCG
>JBCDKT010000065.1 GCA_038746285.1 Bacteroidota bacterium | reverse complement strand
GGGAGAGTGGGGAGAGTGGGGAGAGTCAAGAAAAGGCGATCAAGTTAACGAGACCCCCGCGCTCTGCACTAACGCAGGCCTCCTCCCATTCCAGCCATTCCTCCCACGCCTTAATCGTCCGTCTCACCGTGCCAGGTTGAACCCGACGAGGAGACTCAGCCGCACGCCGTCGTCTGAGACGACCGCCGAGACGTTTGCTGGGAAGTTCAGCCCCCCGTAGCTCGTCGTAGCCCCTACGGCGAGGGCGTAGGCCACGCCGCCGAGCGAGGCGTTCGGGCCGAAGCCGAACTCGAACCCGCTCCGTGTCCGCAAGCCCACCAGGAAGCTGAAGCTGGGCAGGAGCAGTCCCTGCTCCAGTCCACCGAGGAGGGGCACGAACTCCGTGACGCCGCTCAGGCCCGTGTCGGTGGAGAACAGCCGCGTCTCGAACTGCCAGCCGAACTGCGTGATGAGGGACCCCACGCGGTCGTCCTCATCGACGAAGTCGTCGTTGATGCGGTCCACGATGTCGCTGCTGAGGTACGTGATGCCGATGCGGGGGCCGGAGAGGCGGACCGGCTCGGTCGAGACGCGCGCGGTGTCGCCGGCAGGCTGGGCCAGGCTGGCGTGGGCACCGAGGAGGGCGAGCAGGACGAGAAGGCGCATGCGAGCGGACAGGTGGGCGGCGTGCCGGAAGAAACGAACGCCGCCCTGACCGGTCAAGGCTTACCGCAGCCCCCGCTGAAGCTGGCGCTCCGAGAAGAGGTCGTCGCGGAGTGCGGTGCCCGTGGCGCGCTCGGTGTAAGTCAGGACGGTGCGGCGGCCTGCCTGAACATCCTCCATCGTGAGCGTGTCGGCCCGCCAGGCGTCGGGGGCGACCTCGGCGAAGTCGCCGGCGGTGAGGACTTTGGCGAGGGCACCGCCCCGGTCGTAGTGTTCGGCGCGGAGGACGACGTAGCGCGCGCGGTCGACCGTGAGCACGATCCGGCTGTACTTCGAGTCGCCGTCGGTCGGCCGGGCGTCGAGCACGAAGGCGTCGGGCGTCGTCTCGGCCATCGTCACGTCGTAGGCGTCGGGGTCGCGCGTGCCGAGGTCTTCGTAGGTGAAGTCGCTCCCGGCGAAGCGCTCGCCGCGCGTCGAGCCCGCGATGCGCTGGACGCGCCCGAGCGCCGGCAGGTAGAGCTTCTGGTCGTCCCCGTCGTCGGTCTCGACCGTCAGCAGGCCGGTCCCCCGGATGTCCGCCGGGCCGGTGAAGACGAGAATCGACTTGAGGCGCTCGCCGTCGGTCTTGGAGCGCAGGTCGAGCGCCCGCGTCCGGGTGCGCCCGCGCTCGTCCACGATCTCCATGCGGATCGAGGCCGATTCGGTGTCGACGAGGTCCTGACGCCGCTCGACCTCCTCGAACACGTCCGAGGCCGAGGTCTGGGCTTGGGCAGGAAAGACAAAGAGCAGAAGAGCGAAGCTGCTTAGAAGAGAGCGCATGAGGCAGGTAGGGGAGGATTGAAGGCCACTTCGTCGTACGCAAAGTGCGCGCCGGAGACCCCGCCGCCCGCCTGCCGACCGGCTCTTCGCGAAAAGGTCAAACGACGACCCCGCCCCGGCGTACCGTGCGCTCTGGAGCGTCTCCCGGACCTCGGCGTACCTTGCGGCGGCCTCGAAGGCTCGCCCGAGGCCCGCTGCCCTCCGCCTCTCCATGACCTTGCTCGCCATGAAACGCTCCGCCGCCGCTTTCCTCCTCTCCGGTCTCCTCCTGCTGACCCTCGGGTACGCGCCCGCCGCCGCGCAGCAGGCCACCGAGACCGCCGAACTCTCGCTCGAAAGCCTCTTCAACTCGTCCACGTTCCGGGGCAAGGGGTTCCAGGGCGGGCGCTGGGCCGAAGCCGGGCCGGTCGTCCGTTACACCGTCCGCAAGCCCGCCCCCGCGGAGACGGGGGGCGACGCGACGGACCTGATGGAGTACAACCTCGAGACCGACACCCGCACCGTCCTCATCGACGGCAGCGAGCTCGCCAAGCCCGACGGCGACGGCCTGATCGGGATCGAGGGCTACCAGTACAGCGCTGACCGGAGCAAGGTGCTGCTCTACACCGACTCCGAGCGCGTCTGGCGGCTCAACACGAAGGGCTACTACTACGTCTACGACCTCGAGACGGACACCGTCATGCCGGTCTCGGACCGGGCCGAGGGGTTCCAGATGTTCGCCAAGTTCAACCCGGCCGGCGACCAGGTCGCCTTCGTCCGCGACCGCAACCTCTTCGCCGTGGACCTCGCCTCGGGCGAGGAGATGCAGCTGACGACGGGTGGGAGCGACGGCGGCGTCATCAACGGCACCTTCGACTGGGTCTACGAGGAGGAATTCGGCCTGCGCGACGGCTTCCAGTGGAGTCCCGACGGGCAGCACATCGCCTTCTTCCAACTCGACGAGACCGGCACGCGCGACTTCCAGATGACGGACTTCACCACGCTCTACCCCGAGTACGCGACCTTCCGCTATCCGAAGGCGGGCGAGGTCAACTCGGAAATCCAGATCGGCGTGATCGACATGACCGGGCCGAACATGGGTGCGACGCGGTTCTTCGACACCGACACCTGGAACGAGGGCGGCGAGACGACGGAGTACCTCTCGCTCATGGGCTGGACGCCCGCCATCGACGGGCGGCACCACGTCTGGATGGGCCGCATGAACCGCGACCAGAACGTCCTCGACCTCCTCTACGGCGACCCGGCCTCGATGGCGCTCGAGACCGTCCTCACCGAGACCTCGGACACCTGGATCGACGTCGAGACCGGCTTCTCGGACCTCGACACGGGCACGCTCACCTACCTCGACGACGAGGCGCACTTCGTCTGGCGCTCGGACCGCACCGGGCACAGCCACCTCTACCTCTACCGCAACGACGGCACCTTCGTCCGCCAGCTCACGGGCGGCGATTGGGACGTTACGACGTTCCACGGGATCGATGAGGGCGCGGGCGCGCTCTACGTCACCGCGACGAAGGAGAGCCCGATGGAGCGCCACCTCTACCGCGTGCCGTTCGCGATGGAGGGGACCAGCAGGCAGAGTGCCGAGCCGGTCAAGATCACTGACGCCGCCGGATGGCACAGCGCCGAGACCTCCGGCGACCTCCGGTACTACGTCGACCGCTACTCGAACGTCAGCACGCCGCCGGTGACCTCGCTCCACCGCATCGACGGCTCGCTCGTCAAGGTCCTCGAAGCCAACGAAGAACTGATCGCCACCGTGCAGTCGATGAACCTCGCGCCGGTCGAGTTCATGACCGTCCCCGCCGCCGACGGGACCGACCTCAACGCCTACCTCATCACGCCCTCCGACTTCGACCCGCGGGAGGCGCATCCGATGCTCATCCACACCTACGGCGGGCCGGGGAGCCAGGAGGTCCGCAACGCCTGGGGCGGGACCGAGCGGCTCTGGCACTACATGCTCGCCGAGGAGCACGGCATCCTCGTGGCCGGCGTGGACAACCGGGGGACCGGCGGGCGCGGCAAGCGCTTCAAGGCGCAGACCTACAAGCGCCTCGGCCCGCTCGAAGCCGAAGACCAGATCGCCGCGGCGCAGCACTTCGGCCAGATGGACTGGGTGGACGCCGACCGCCTCGGCATCTGGGGCTGGAGCTACGGCGGCTACCTGACGCTGCTGGCGATGCTCTACGAGGACGGACCCCTCGACGGCCCCGAGACCTTCAAGCTCGGCGTCTCGGTCGCCCCGGTGACCAACTGGCGGCTCTACGACACGATCTACACCGAGCGCTACCTCTCGACCCCGCAGAAGAACCCCGACGGCTACGACCTGGGCTCGCCCGTCACCTACGCCGCCAACATGAGCGACGACCAAGACCTCCTCATCGTCCACGGCGACGCCGACGACAACGTCCATGTCCAAAACACCGTCATCATGGCCGACGCGCTGATCGAGGAGGGCAAGCAGTTCGACCTGATGATCTACCCTGGCCGCAACCACGGCATCTACGGTGGCACCACGCGGCTCCACCTCTTCACGATGATCACGGACTTCATCACAGAAAACCTGTAACCTACGCGGCGGCCTCGATGTCTGTCTGGGCGAAGTCGTCGCCCTTGAATAGCAGCGGGTAGCCTTTCTCTTTGGCGAGGGCGTAGGAGAACACGTCGCCGAAGTTGAGGACGCCGTACCGGACGTACGCGTCCCGGGCCATGCGCGCCTGCTCCGGCGTAAACGGCTCGATTACTACATTCATCTCCGCTAGGATTTCGTCCACAGCGGCCAGGCTTTTGCTCGGGCGCCGCTTGCTCATGACAGCACAAAGCTCGACATAGGAGGCCGAGGCGATCAAGGACATGGACGCATCCTCTAGAGCGGACGTGTAGCGTCTGGCATCCTCCTCTTTCAGGAGAATAGCGATCAGCGCCGAGGGATCAACTACGATCATTTCGGTAGACCGTCCTCATCGTAGAGAATCTCATCCCCTGAACGGCTGTCTAGCTCCGGCATGGCGTTGATTTTTTCCACGAGCGGACGAATTCGCTCAGCGAGACTGCCCCGGGCTTCTATCGTCCGCCGGCGCTCGGCGTCGAGGCGCTGCTCGATGGCGCGCGTCACGGCCTCGGTGAGGCTCTCGCCCGTCAGCCGGGCTAGCTCGGAGGCCATCCGGTGGGCGTCGGCGTTTTTGATGTTCAGTTGCATCGGTCCTCGGTCAGTTCTACCGTCTACCACTAGAACACATAGTGTCGGTTCCTCCGGCGCATAGTACGTGCGGCGATCCGCCAGAAGCGCTAGACAGCGGCAACGCAAGGCCGTAGCTTAGGAGACCTTGTCACTGTCCTCCGTGCTCCGATGAACACGACGCTGCGGCTCCTGGCCGCTTTTTGTTGCCTGGCCCATGTAAGCGCTTACGCACAGCCCGGCGACCCGCCCGTCGCCGCGCCCGACGTGCTCCTCCAGGGCTTCCACTGGAACGCCCACCCCGGCGACCACTCGCTCAGCGCCAACGGTCTCTGGTGGGACTCGCTCCGCACCGTCGCTCCCGCCCTCGCCGACGCCGGGTTCGAGACGGTCTGGATTCCGTCGCCCGCGAAGGGGCAGGGCGGGCGCTTCTCGATGGGGTACGACCTCTACGACTACTACGACCTCGGCTCGGTCGACCAGAAGTTCACCCGGCGGACGCGCTTCGGGACGGACCTCGAGTTCGAGCAGATGCTCGGCGAGTTCGACCGGGTCGGGCTGCGGACGATGGCCGATGTGGTGCTCAACCACCGCGACGGCGGCGACGCCCGCTCCGATGTCGCCTGCGTCCCCGGCGGCGGTGCGCCCAACCAGCGCTTCAACGTCTTCAACCCCGGCAGCGGGCGCTTCCCGGCGACGGCCGCGTCCTTCCACGGTAACCCCACGCACTGCGACCTCGACGCGCCCTACCACAACAACATTTTTGCCCAAGACCTCTGCTACTTCGACGGCACCAACAACGTCCTCGACGCCGCTGCGCCGGGCAGCGGGTGGTACCACGGCCCCCACAACCTCGGCCACGTCGGGGACTCGCTCGTGGTCTGGGGCCGGTGGCTGATGGACGAGGTCGGGATCGACGAGGTGCGCGTCGACGCGATCAAGCACATCGAGCCGGGCTTCCTCGCGCCCTGGCTGGCCGAGCTCGCGCCGGGTAGCCAGCCTTTCGCTGTCGGCGAGTTCTTCGGCGGGACGAGCGAGATCCTCGCCTACCAGCAGGAGGTGGAGCGCTTCAACACGACCTTCGGCGCGGGCAGCAAGGACGCCCGGCTCTCGGTCTTCGACTTCGGCCTCCGGTTCGCGCTCAAAGGCATGGCCGACGGCGGCGGCTTCTTCGACCTGCGCGAGCTTAACAGCGCCGGTCTCCACTTCAGCGGCCTCGACGCTGCACGCGCCGTGACGTTCGTCGAGAATCACGACTTTGACCGGATCGGCTGGTCGGCGACGAGTTGCGGTGACCCCGACGCAGTGCCGTTTGGCAACACATGCGTCGAGCTGACGACCGACAGCGGGCACGACCCCGTCGTGAGCCGGAAGCACCTCGGCTATGCCTACCTCATGGCCGCCGAGGGCCGCCCGACGGTCTGGTGGAAGGACTACTTCTGGTTTGGCCTCGACGCCGAGATCCGCTGGCTGATGAACCTCCGCCGCTTCACCGCGCAGGGCGAGTCGACCCCGATGAGCGGGCTGAACCCGAACGCCGAGATCGACCAGGGCGATTTCTGGGCGCTCAGCCGGCAGGGCCTCGGGACGCCGCGCTACGGCATGGTCCTCGCCCTCAACGACAGCAACGCGGGCGAGGAGACCGGCTTCGTCGACACCCCGCACGCGAGCTACGAACTGCGGGACTACTCCGACGCCTACCTCTTCGAGACGACGCAGGCCTTCGCCGACGGGCGGGCCTTCATCAAGGCCCGGCCCGGCAACTACGCGTGGTTCGCCCCGACCGGCCTCTACCCGCGCCCGCCGGACGAGCCAGCGAGCAGCTTCGCGATGGAGTCCGAGCCGGGTGGCAAGCTGCACTTCGTCGTCCTCCGCGCCGCCGATGCGGGCCAGTTCTTCGTAAACGGCGCGCCGATCCAGCCGGGCGACGAGGTGGCCATTCTCGGGCCGACCGGCAGCGGGGCGGCAGGCCTCGGGCGCGTCGGGCAGCGCCTCCGGTGGGACGGCGAGCACGACCTCCTCGTCGAAGCCCTCGGCAACGACGACGGCACGAACGCCGCCGGTCGGCTGGGGATCGGCGACGACCTCCGGCTCGTCGTCTTCGACCAGAGCACGGGCACGACGGTCGAGGCGGGGGATATTGACTGGGCTGCGTCCGGCTCGGCGTTCACCTTCAACCCCGACCGCCCAGCCTCGCGCGGCGGTGCGTTCACGGCGACCGTCAACGACAGCGACGGCGCGTTCAGCGTCAGCGGCCTTTCGCGCGTGACGGGCTTCAGCGCAGGCGGCAGCGTCGTCGCGCTCAGCCTCACCCCACTCGGTGCGCCGATCACCGTCCCGGCCTCCGGCGGCGCGCTCTCGTTCGAGATCGACCTCCAGAACCTCACCGGAACCAGTCAGTCGTTTGAGGTATGGACCGACGTGCTGCTGCCGAACGGGAGTGCCTTCGGCCCGGTCATCGCGGCGACGCCCGTGACGCTGCCCCAGGGGGCAGGTGGCGGGCAGACCGTCACGCAGAGCGTGCCCGGCAACGCGCCGGCCGGGGGCTACGTCTACCGCGCCTACGCCGGAACCTACCCCGATGCGGTCATCGCGTCTGACAGCTTCCCGTTCGCCAAGTCCGGCACGGCAGCGCGGCCCGGCTCGCCCGTCCTCGTGGGCTGGACCGCTACCGACGCGACCGGCAAGGCGCTGTCGTTCGGTGAGACGGAGCCGGCGACGTCGGCGGCTTCGCAGGGCTTCCGCTTCGACCCTGCCTTCCCGAACCCATTCGGCAGCGAGGCCACGCTCCGGTTCGTCGTGCCGACGGCGCAGGCGGTCCGCGTTGAACTCTATGACAGCCTCGGCCGCCGCGTCCGCGTGCTCTACGACGGCACGCCTGCTGCCGGCACCGAGCAGTCCATCACGCTCGGCGGTCGGGACCTGCCGAGCGGGGTCTACCACGTCCGGCTCGTCGGCGAGACCGTGCGTGCGACGCAAACCCTCGTGCGGATGCGGTAGCGGCAGCGCGCCGGACGCTCGTGCCCTAGAAAGACTATCTCTGGCCCTATCAGGGCATCGCTACGGGGATCGTGCCACGTCCGTCTCGCCGGTACACCCGGAAGTCACTGTCCGTTGTGATAATCCTGCTATCGCGATACTGCTCGCTCATCCGCACAAGGCAAGCGTCGGCGAAGCTCATCGGCTGGTCAGCATACTTCGCCATCAGCCTCTCGATTGGCTGCTCATCGCCGCGCGCTGTAGCTGATGACAAGAGCCCCGGACAGCAGTAGCTTCAGCACACGGTCGGTGCTGCCCGTCCGGTCTTGGAGCAGAAAGCAAGCCTCCGCGATGACGGCTTCGCAGGTGAGCAGCGGTGGGGCCAGTCGCTCGGCCTGCGCGACCGCCCAGACGTGGTGCTGTTCGCTTGGATCGAGATAGGCGACGAGGAACCCGGTGTCGACGATGGCAGCTCGGGTCACGACAGCGAATCCCGGCCAAAGCCTTTCATGTGCTCCGGATTGCTGCCAAGATCGGGAACACCACTCGGCGGACCGATCAAGTGCTTGGCGCGGTCATGGAAGCTGCCCGCCTGCGCTCCGTCGCCGCCTGCTGTTTCGGCTCCTGCCAGCCGCTCGTCCAGGATGCGCTGCAACCTCCGCACGTCGTCCAGTGGTGCGGTGCGAATGGTCTGTTCGATCTCTTGAATGCTCATCATGGGCCTCGAACGTGCGCGAGTCGTGGGTTAGAGAAGTGCCTACGCAACGTTCTCCGCTCCGGTTCGGAGGTGCGTGTGCCGAGCGATCTACTCGTCGGCGAGGACGTGCACGCAACGCAGACCCTCGGGCGGATGCGGTAGCGAAAAGCGGCGATTCCAGCGCCTGGAGGCTGCTCTTGCAATAAGCAGGGGCGGCCCTCGTTGTGGATGCGTGACGAGGGTGCGGGGCACTGAGCCGTGCCGGGGGCAGGCGATGCCGGGGGCACGATTGGACTTTCCGGCGTTCGCGCCGCCCGGGTTGATTAGGGCAACGCTTGTCCTCGGCCAGGTGTCTCTCTTGCTCACACCAACATGTACGGAGGTCCCCATGCGGATTCGTTTCGTTCTGCTCCCGCTCGTCCTGCTCGTCGCGGCCCACCTTGCCGTTCCCGAGGCCCCACCCAACCCCGCCACCGGCAAGCTCGCCGGCCAGGTCGTAGACGACCTCGGCGACCCGCTCCCTGGTGCAAACGTCATCATCGAAGGCACCCAGCTCGGCGCAGCGACGGACCTCGGCGGCAACTATTTCATTATCGGCATCCCCACTGGCACCTACACCGTAACGGCGTCCTTCGTCGGGTTTAAATCGGTCTCTGCCGATTCGGTTGTGATCGAGCACGGGTTCACGACGGAAAAGAACTTTGAGCTAGCTACCGATGTCCAGCTAGATGAGATCACGGTTGAGTACGCGCGCCCGCTGATTCAGAAAGACGCCATCGGTGTGCCGAGAACGGTGTCTGGAGCTGACCTTTCCATTCGCGGCAGCCGTAGCCAGGACATCAGCTACTACGTCGACGGTGTGCGGGTGAACAGCCCGCCGCCGACGGACCGCGAGGGGTACAGCGCGGTCGTCGAGAACGACTTCCGGCGGCCGGCCGATGCGCCGCTCTCGACGTTCTCCATCGACGTGGACGCGGCGAGCTACGCGAACGTCCGCCGCTTCCTCGGCGACGGGCAGCTCCCGGTCAAAGACGCCGTCCGCATCGAGGAGCTGGTCAACTACTTCGAGTACGACTACCCCGACCCGGACGGCGCACACCCGTTCGCGGTCGTCACCGAGGTGTCCGAGGCGCCGTGGGCACCGGCGCACCGGCTCGTCCACATCGGGCTCCAGGGCGAGCGGATCGACACCGAGGACCTGCCGCCGAGCAACCTCGTCTTCCTGCTCGACGTGTCGGGCTCGATGAACAGCCCCGACAAGCTGCCGCTCCTCAAGCAGGCGTTCCGGCTCCTCGCCTCGAACCTCCGCGAGCAGGACCGCGTCGGGATCGTGGTCTACGCCGGGGCGGCAGGCATCGTCCTCGAACCGACGAGCGACAAGACCGCGATCCTCGAAGCTCTCGACCGGCTCCAGGCGGGCGGCTCGACGGCCGGCGGGGCAGGGCTAAAGCTCGCCTACGACCTCGCTCGCGAGCACTTCGACCCGGAGAAGAACAACCGCGTTATCCTCGCCACCGACGGCGACTTCAACGTCGGCCCGTCGTCGGATGCCGAGATGATGCGGCTGATCGAGGCCGAGCGCGAGAGCGGGGTCTTCCTCTCCGTCCTCGGCTTCGGGACCGGCAACCTCCAGGACTCGAAGATGGAGACGATTGCCGACCACGGCAACGGGCACTACGCCTACATCGACTCGGTCCACGAGGCGCGCAAGGTGCTCGTGAGCGAGATGGGCGGGACGCTCGTCGCGATTGCCAAAGACGTCAAGATTCAGGTCGAGTTCAACCCGGCCCACGTCGCGGCCTACCGGCTGATCGGCTACGAGAACCGCCTCCTCGCCGACGAGGACTTCAACGACGACACCAAGGACGCGGGCGAACTCGGCGCGGGCCACTCGGTGACGGCACTGTATGAAATTGTGCCTGTCGGCATCGAGGTCCCGACGGCAGGCGTCGACGAGCTGAAGTATCAGCAGCAGACGGTCCGCCCCGACGCAGCGGCGAACCCGGAGATGCTGACGGTCAAGCTCCGCTACAAGGAGCCCGACGGCGACACGAGCCGCCTGCTCGACACCGCGCTCATCGACCGCGACGTAGCGCTCGACCAGACCTCGGAGTCGTTCCGCTTCGCGGCTGCCGTGGCCGAGTTTGGCCTGCTGCTGCGCGACTCGGAGCACCGAGGCCGGGCCAGCTTCGAGAACGCGCAGATGCTCGCGCAGTCCGCTCGCAGCACCGACCCGCACGGCTACCGCGCTGAGTTCGTCCGCCTGCTCGAAACGGCTGAAGCGCTCGTGGATGCCGAGGTGGCGGCACGCTAGAATGATTGGAAGGGATGAAGCAGGGAAGAGCGGAGGGGGGCTCGACGCTCAGTCGGGTGTGCTTCCGCTCTCCCTCGCTTCTGCTCCTCCACTCCTAAACGCCTCGCGGATCACCGCTTCCGCCTGCTTGCCCTGCGGCGTAAAGTCGCCCGCGTGCGAGCGGCCCGACGGCGGGTACCATTTCCACAGGATCGCCCCGGCAAACCAGGGCTCGGGCCAGACCTCCTCGAAAAAGGCCGTGTAGAGCCGGGCCTGGAGGGCCTCGTCCGTCTCGGCGGCTAGAGCGCGGCGCTCGGGCCACTCCCACGGACGAGCGGCGGCGAAGCTCACGTCCCGGTAGCCGATCTCGGTGAAGAGGACCGGTTTTCCTGTGCGGGTGTGGAGTGCGCGGAGTATCTCTTTGTGCGGCTTCCATCCGGCGCGGAGCGTGTCGATTCCCGGGTCGTCGGCTTCGGAGATCGGGAAGTAGGCCTGCACCCCGACGTAGTCGAGCGCGTCCCAGAACGGCACATGCTCGGCATCGTCGTACCAGTTGGCGGCGTAGGTCAACTCGCCGTCGTAGACGGTTCGGATCTCCGCGATGAGGCTGCGCCAGAACGCCTCGCGCGTGCGGACGGCCAGCGCAAGCTCGGTCCCGATTACGAAGAGTGGCGCACCGATTGCTGCCGACAGGCGGGCGTAGTACAGCGCGTAGTCCCGGTACCGGGCCTCCCATGCCGCCCACGCTGCCTCGGTCGCGAAGTCGATCTCCGCCGACCACGAGCCGCGCAGCCAGACCTGCGGCTTGATGACGAGGTGCATCCCGAGCGAGTCGGCCTGCTGGGCGAGAGCGCGGATGCCGGCCTGCCCCTCGGTGTACCAGTCGGCGTCGTAGTTGGTGCGCAGGGCCGGGTCGCCAGCGTGGCGCTGGAAGGCAAACGGGATCACGGCCGCGTGCGTCGCGCCGAGTTCCGCAAGCCCGGGTAGCCACGTCCGAGGCGGCGTGCGTCGGGCGTCGAGCGTGACGCCCTGGATGCGCGGCGCGCGCTCTAGCGAGGCTGGGCGGAGGTCTGGGGTCGGGCTCGGGGTGTCGGCCGGCGCATCGGCGCAGGCTGCGAGGAGCAAAGAGAGAGCCCACAGAACGGAGCGTAAAACCATAATGTCGTGGGACGCGTAGGAAGTGGATACGAAGAAGATCGGAACAGCGTTAATTGGTTACGGGTGCACAGGCCGGCGCGAGCCATGATTTATGGCTGAATCCGCTTTTTAGCCATAAACCACCACGCGCCAGTATGGATGGGCTCAGTAGACGAACGCACGGTCCGTCCGTACCTTCGCACCGCGATTAGAACCCCACGACTTGCATGGAAGCTCCCACGATGGTCCCCGCCACCGCTGACGTTTCGGCCGGCCTGACGCTCCCGGATTTCATGGACCGGTACCGCGAAGCGCTGCAGCGCATGTTCCGCAGCCGCGCCGACGCCGACGCCCTCGCGCTCGACCGAGGGCTGCCGGCCTTCGTCATGCGCGAGGTCTTCGCCTGCGACCCGCTCTCGGTCTTCATCCCCCGCGAGTACGGGGGGCGCGGCGGCGAGGTCCGCGAGGGCCAGAGCGTCCTCGAAGCCTCGTCGTACGAATCGCTCGGGCTCGGCCTGACGGTCGGCATCAACGGGGCGCTGTTCCTCCAGCCGCTCGCTAAGTACGGGCAGGACGAGGCCAAGGCCGCCGTCTTCCAGCGCTTCCTGCGCGACAAGGCCCTCGGTGGGCTGATGATCACCGAGCCGGGGTACGGCTCGGACGCGCTCAACATGAAGACGGCTTACACCGAGACCGACGAGGGCTACCACCTGCGCGGCACGAAGCACTGGGGCGGCCTCACCGGCTGGGCCGACTTCTGGCTCGTCACCGCCCGCCGCCGCGGCGAGACCGGCGACCTCGGCCGCGACATCGACTTCTTCCTCTGCGACGAGAACGCCCCCGAGCAGGGGATCGCGGTCGAGGAGTTCTACGAGAACCTCGGGCTCTACATGATCCGCTACGGGCGCAACCGGATCGACGCCCGCGTCCCCAGGACCCACAAGCTGGAGCCGCACACGACCGGCATCAAGATGATGCTCGACGTGCTCCACCGCAGCCGGACCCAGTTCCCCGGCATGGGCATGGGCTTCATCAAGCGGATGCTGGACGAGGCCCTGGACCACTGCAAGGAGCGCCTCGTGAGCAACAAGCGCCTCTTCGACTACGACCAGGTCCGCTCGCGGATCGCCCGGATGCAGACCCAGTACACGGCGGTCTCCGCGATGTGCCTCTACGCGAGCGAGAACGCGGGCATCGACCGCGACATGTCGAAGGACGCCGTCCAGGCCAACGCCATCAAGACCGTCTGCACGGACATGATGCAGAGCGCGGCCCAGTCGCTCCTCCAACTCACCGGGGCGAAGGGCTACCGGCTCGACCACATCGCCGGGCGCGGCGTCGTCGACAGCCGCCCGTTCCAGATCTTCGAGGGCTCGAACGACATCCTCTACCAGCAGGTCACCGAGGCCGCGATGAAGGGGATGCGCCGGATCAAGGAGACCAACCTCTACCGGTACCTTAAGCAGGACGACCTCACCGCCCGCGCCGCCGACTACGTCCGCGACGCGCTCGACTTCGACCTCGACACGCAGCTTCCGCAGCGCAAGCTCGTCGAACTCGGCCAGGCCCTGAGCCGCGTCGTCTCGATGGACCTCACGATCGAGCTCGGCACGCGCGGCTTCCGGGGCGACCTCGTCTCGAACGCCCTCACGACGCTGAAGCAGGACGTGGAGGGCCTCATGACGACGGTCCGCCAGAGCAAGCTCGCCGAAGTCGTTGAGGAGTACAAGGAGGAAAGCGGCTGGCTCGGCTTCGTCAAGCCCAAGCTCGCATAGTCTTGCTCGACCTGTTTGATCCTGTAGGGGCTTGATTAATCAAGCCCCTACTTCCGTTTGAACCAGGCTGCTTTACTCTACACCGAGCACCTTGTGCGTCTGCACCGAGACGCGCCACGCGGGGTCGGCGAGGGCGAGGTCCACAGCTAGCCGCGTCGCCTCGGCCTGCCGGGGGCCGTCCTCCGGCTGGAGCCACAGCCAGCGCCGCTCGCGCCCGCCGACGACGTGCGGGCGGACGCGCTCGGCAAAGGCGGCGTAGTCCTCGGGCCGGTAGTCCGGGACGACGAGCTTCAGTTCGTCGCACGTCTCCAGCACGAGGCGGTGCTGGGGTAGCTTCGGGCTGCACACGATCCAGTCGGGCGGAACGAGCGTGCCGCCCGCGTCGGTGAAGGCCTCGGCCAGCGTCACCGTGCCGTTGGTCTCGACGGCGACCTCGAACCCGGCCGCGTGGAGGGCCCCGACGAGCGCGGCGTCGGCCTGGAGGAGCGGTTCGCCGCCGGTGAGGACGCAGAACCGGACCGGTCCGGCGAGGCGCTGCACCTCGGCTACGAGCGCGTCGGCGGTGAAGCGAACGGATCCGTCCTTCGTGAAATCCGTGTCGCACCACAGGGCGCAGGTGTTGCCGTTCCGGTCAGCGTCGCGCGTCCGGTCGGCCTCGCGCCCGGACCACAGGTTGCAGCCGACGAGCCGGACGAAGACGGCGGCCCGGCCTGCCCAGGCCCCCTCGCCCTGCAGCGTCTGCCACGCGGCCTTCACCGCGTACCGCTTCGCGCGAGGCGCTTGCGCCCGCCCTACCGCTCGTACGTCTACGCTCACACCCATCCCTTCGCCTCCGCCTCGGCGTAGCCTTTGGCCCGCAGGACCGAGGCCGGGTTGTCGAGTTTGCCGTAGCCCCACGCGTGCCGCTCCGAGCGGTCGCCGTGGTAGTCGGTGTGGCTCAGCTCGCGGACTGTCTCCAACACGTCCACGCCGCGCACCGTCCCGAGGTCGGCGGCGAGCTTCCACGTCTCGGCTTTCGTCCGGTGCATCAGCGGGGTGTGGACCGCGACAGGCGCGTCGAGCGCGAGCGCGAGGGTCTGCTCCTGGCTGTCCACGAAGTCGCGGCGGCAGTCGGGATAGCCCGAGTAGTCGGTCTGGCACATCCCGCCGACGAGGTCGCGAATGCCGCGTGTGTAGCCGTAGCTCGCGGCGATGGTGAGGAAGAGCGCGTTGCGTCCGGGGACGAACGAGGCCGGAAGGTCTGGGGCGAGGGCGTGCGGGGCGCTCACGTCGCCCTCGTGCTCGGTGAGCGCGCTGCCCGAGAGGAGGCCCGACAGGTCAAGCACGGCGAACGGAACACCCGCGAGGTCCGCGATCTGCTGCGCCTGCCCGAGTTCGACCGCGTGCCGCTGCCCATACCGGAAGCCCAGCGCCTCAACCCGGCCGAAGCCGCCGAAGCGCCCGGCGTCCGGGTGGAGGGCCCAGAAGAGGCAGGTCGTCGAGTCCTGCCCACCGGAGAAGAGGACGAGCGCGGTGCGGTCTGGCATCGGGCGAGTGACGAGTGACGAAAGAGAACCATTCAAGGTACCGAGATCGTTGCGCTCCGTGCCGATGCCGCAGGGGCGAACGGCGTTCGCCCTGTTCGGGTATGGCTTCACCCTCCGGGCACAGCCAATGCGCCGAGATTCCGCTAAATTGCAGGCCCTGTGCGAACCCGCCATCGCCCGGCCGGTTGCAGCGCCCTCACCGACGACTGAGAGGCTGTTTGGCAAAACGGCTTCCAGGCTGCGAGCGGCTGTGCAGACACGTCAGCGGCGTCGCCTTGCATCGCCGATGCTCATGCATCGCCTGCTTCAGGCTCCTGGCCGTCGTCCTGCTCGCTCGCTCTCGCCTTCGGACCCGCTCACCAAACAGTCTCTGAGCCATGCACGATCCCGACCTCGCCGACCGCCTCGCCGACGCCCGCGAGCGCGCCCTCCGCCACACCGAGCAGTCGCTCGATCACATGGCGAAATACGGCATCCGGCCCGAGGGGCAGGTCGGCCTCTTCCTCCCGCCCGAGGCGCGGCAGCAGGCCATCCACCGGCTGCCCTACGAGCACGACGCGCGGCAGGTCGTCGTCTACGAGACCGAGCCCGGCGAGTTCAGCGCGCTCTGCCCCTTCTCCGGCCTCCCCGACTTCGGGACGCTCCGCGTCGAGTACGTCCCCGGCTCGGACGTGCTGGAGCTGAAGAGCCTGAAATACTACCTCATCTCGTGGCGGCACGTCGGGGCGGCGCAGGAGGACATCACCGCGCTCGTCTTCGCCGACCTCCGCCGCCACCTCCCGGACGCGGAGTACCTCGTCGTGACGACCGTCTACAACGTCCGCGGCGGCATCAACACGACCTGCACGGTGGATAGCAGAGGACAGCGGACAGCGGACGGATGACAGAGGACAGTTTTCTGCCTACCGCCTTCTGTCTTCCGAACGAAGCCGCATTAGGCCCTCTTGGACGACGGAGGCGACGAGCGTGTCGCCCTGGTAGACGGCCCCCCGCGTGAAGCCGCGCCCGCCGGAAGCGCTTGGGCTGTCGAGGACGTAGAGCAGCCACTCGTCGGCGCGGAAGGGGTGGTGGAACCACATCGCGTGGTCGAGGCTGGCGAGTTGGAGGTCGGGCTGGAGGAACGAGAGGCGGTGCGGGCGGAGCGCCGTCAGCAGGAGGCCGTGGTCCGAAGCGTAGGCGAGCAGGCTCTGGTGAACCGCCGGGTCGTCCGGCAGCCGGTCGACGGCCCTCAGCCAGATCGCGTGGTGCGGGGGCCGCGCCTCCGGCTCGAACGCGTCCACCGGGTCTACGGGCCTGAACTCGAACGGACGGTCCTGGGTGTAGGGCGCTCGCAGAGGCTCGGGGATGCGGTCGGCGACAGCGCGGACGCGGTCGATCTCCGAGGTGAGCCCGTCCGGCCCCGGCAGGTCGGGGCGCGCCGTCTGGTGCTCCTTGCCCGTCTCGGCGCGCTGGAACGAGGCCGACATGTTGAAGATCGGCGCGCCGTGCTGGATGGCGCGGACGCGGCGCGTGGTGAACGAGCCGCCATCGCGGATGCGGTCCACGTCGTAGACGAGCGGGGCCTCGATGTCGCCTGGGAGGATGAAGTAGGCGTGGAGCGAGTGGAGGACGCGCTCCACCTCCAGCGTGCGGTAGGCCGCGACGAGCGCCTGGGCCAGCACCTGCCCGCCAAAGACCCGCTTCGAGCCGAGGTTGCGGTTGGTGCCACGGAAGATGTTCTCCTCGATGTATTCGAGGTCGAGGACGCCGAGCAGGGCGTCGAGGGCAGGGCGCATCGGGGGCAGAGTCGGGTACGGATACGCGAAAGCCACCGAATCGCGGGGACTCGGCGGCTTCCGGTGAAGAGTGCCCGGGACTGGAGTCGAACCAGCACGCCGGTTAAGGCACACGCCCCTCAAGCGTGCGTGTCTACCAATTCCACCACCCGGGCAGGGCGAATGACGAGGGCTGAGCGACGAGCGACGAACAACTGTTCGACATTCGGCGCTCCAAACTCGTCGTTCGAGGTGACTCCGGTAGGGCTCGAACCTACGACCCGCTGGTTAAAAGCCAGCTGCTCTACCAACTGAGCTACGGAGCCGGGGTGCGCCTGCGAGGGCAGGCCGCAAGCTACGAAGCCACGCGAACCGGTGTCAACCGGACCGGCGGCGTGCGCCGGACGAGGGAGCCCAGTATACCGCACCTGGCGAACCGCCGCGCCGCGCCCGGTGCGAAGTTTGGGCAAAGCCAGCCGCTGACAGTACCTTGCCGGACGCACGCCTGCTGCCCTCACTCACCCGCACCGCTCCCCGCACAGCCATGAAACGCCTCGCCTTGCTCCTCGCTCTGCTCGCCGCCGGCCCAGCGCTGGCGCAGCCCGTCACGCTCGACCTCGTCGGCACCGTCCCTTTCCCGGCGACCCAGCAGGGGAACGGCACGTCTGACGTGTGGGGCTACGTCGCTCCAGACGGTGCTGAGTACGCCATCGTCGGTGTCCTCAGCGGCACGGCCATCGTCTCGGTGCCGGACCTGGAGGTGCTGCACACGATCCCCGGGCCGACGGGAGGCGACTTCTACTACCACCGCGACATGGTGGTCTACGGGGACGTGCTCTACGTGGTCGCCGAGATGAGGGGGACGAACGAGGGCTTGCAGGTGATCGACCTCAGCGGGCTGCCGGAGAGTGCACCGCTGGTCCGAACCGTGACGACGGCGAGCAACGTCCGCTCCCACAACCTGGACGTGGACGCCGCGACGGGCTACGCCTACGTGCTGTCGCAGAACTACCGGAGCGTCCGCGTTCTCGACCTCGCCGACCCCCTTGACCCGCAGGAGGTGGGCAACGTGGCGCTGCCGGAGGGCCACGACATGCACGCGCGCGGCGACACGCTGTACGTCGCCGAGGGGCGCTACTCCGACGGGGGCCTCGTCGGGTCGTTTTCGATTTGGGACATGGCCGACAAGCAGGCCCCCGCGCTGCTGGCGCGCGTCGTCATCCCGAACGCGGGCTACGTCCACAACATCTGGCCGAGCGACGACGGGCGCTACGTGGTCACGACCGAGGAGACCTCCGGCAAGACAGTCAAGGTGTGGGACATCTCCGACCTCGACGACGTCGAACTGGTCGGCGAGTACCTCGGCGAGAACGGCCTGGCGCACAACGCCCACGTCATGGGGGACCTGGTCGTGCTCTCGCACTACAGCGCCGGGGTGACGGTCGTGGACATCGCGGACCCGGCGGCTCCGGTCGAGGTCGCGGCCTACGACACGATGCCCGACAACAACACGGACCGGTTCGTCGGCACATGGGGGGCGTGGCCGTACTCGCCGAGCGGCTACGTCTACGCAGGTGACTTCGACACGGGCCTCACGGTCTTGCAGATGACGCGCAACCCGGTGGACAGCGAGCCCGAGGCGGCCCCGGCAGCGCTCTCGGCGACCGTCTACCCCAACCCGTCGCACGCCGAGGCCACGCTCCGCTTCGAGCTTGCCGAGGCCGGCCCGGTGCGGGCGGTGCTCTACGACGTGCTCGGGCGCGAGGTCCGCGTGCTCACCGACGGGCCGCACGCGGCGGGCCCCCACACCGTTCAGCTGAGCGATGCAGTCTTGCCACCCGGCGCGTACGTGCTGCGCATCGAGACCGCCGAAGAGGCTCAGGCGCTTCGCATAACCCGCGTGCGCTAGCGCCCGGCATCCTGTCCACCGACCTCCTGCTCCCATGCAACGCCTCGCCCTTCTCGCCGCCCTCCTCGTGGCGCTTCCTTGCGCCGCGCAAGACCTCGAACTCGAACTGATCGGCGAGGTCGAGTTCGGAGTCGACCCGCGCTTCAACACCGGCGGCTCCGACGTGTGGGGCTACACCGCGCCCGACGGCTCGGAGTACGCCATCATGGGCATCCTCAACGGCACCGCCATCGTCTCCGTCCCCGACCTCGACGTCGTGGACATCATCCCCGGCCCGAAGGAGGACGACCGCTACTACCACCGCGACATGGTCGTGCACGGCGAGATGCTCTACGTGGTCGCCGAGATGACGGGGACGAACGAGGGCCTCCAACTCATCGACCTCAGCGGCTTGCCCCGGAGCGCCGAGCTCGTGGCGACCTACGCCCCCGAGGGCAAGGTCCGCTCGCACAACCTCGACGTGGACGCCGAGACCGGGTACCTCTACATCCTCGCCGAGGACTACACGGGCGTCCGCATCGTCGACGTGTCCGACCCGCTCGGCGCGCAGGACGTGGGCTTCATCCCGACGCCGGACATCCACGACATCCACGCGCGCGGCGACGTGGTCTGGATCGCCGAGGGGCGCTCGCCGACGTTTTCGATCTGGGACGTGACGGACAAGCAGAACCCGCAGCCGCTGACCCAGATGCAGGTCCCCGACGGCGGCTACGTCCACAACATCTGGCCGAGCGACGACGGCGCGCTCGCCCTCACGACCGAGGAGACCGCCGGCAAAACGGTCAAGGTGTGGAACGTCGAGGACATGGACGACCCTGAACTGGTGGGCGAGTACCTCGGCGTGAACGGCCTCGCCCACAACGCCCACGTCATGGGGCGCTACGCCTACCTCTCGCACTACACGGCGGGGATGATCGTGATCGACCTCGACGACCCGAGCAACCCGGTCGAGGTGGCGCGGCACGACACCTACGCCGCGAACGACTCCTCGGGGTTCGCCGGGACGTGGGGCGCGTTTCCGTACACGGAGAGCGGGTACGTCTACGTCAGCGACCTGGAGGGCAAGCTGACGGTGCTGCGGGTCAAGCACACGACCTCGTCGGCGCTGCCGGAGGAGCGGGAAGGGAGCGAAGGAGCGGAAGCAGGGAAGAGCGGAAGAGGCTAGTCCTCTGGCACATTGAGACTGACAGGTCGCTCGACCTTGTCATCCCGGACCCCGATCCGGGATCTGAGGCGTGGCTTGGAGATCCTGAACGCGAAGCCTCCCCGCAGGGAACCACGTTCAGGATGACATACCTGTCATACCAGTTCTTCAGGATAGTGTCTCACCTAGGCGAGGTCGTCCCCGCGCAGGCGGAGATCCATACAACCCCCTACGCGAAGCGCCGCCGCCTGATGGATGCCCGCCTGCGCGGGCATGACATGAGAGTGAGGCAG
>JBCDKT010000064.1 GCA_038746285.1 Bacteroidota bacterium | reverse complement strand
TCGCCTTCATCGGCGTCACGCTCGGCATGCTGGTCTCGGGCTACGCGTTCGGCTTCATGCCGCTCTTGGGCACGATCGCGCTCTTCGGGATCCTGATCAACAACGCCGTGGTGCTCCTCGACCGGATCGGCTCGTTGCGGCGGCGCGGCCTGGGCGGCGAGCAGGCGGTGATCCATGCTGCCGAGCAGCGCCTGCGCCCGATCCTGCTCACGGCCGCCACGACGGCGGGGGGGCTGGTCCCGCTCTGGATCTCCGGCAACCCGCTGTTTGCGCCGATGGCGGTCGCGATGCTCTTCGGGCTCGTGGCGTCGTCGGCGCTCACGCCGGGCCTCGTGCCGGTGCTCTACACGCTCCTCTACCGCCTCCGCTTCGAAGGCGTCGCGTACGACCCGGACGCGAGCGACAGGGCACAAGAGGTGCCGACCCAAGAGGCCGACTTCTTCGCAGGCGACCGTGTATCGGCATTTTCCGAAGCACAGCCTGCGACCGCTGGGCTGCCTGCTGCGACGCCCTCGACATAGGCCGTCTGGTACGTTGAACCGAAGGACAGCCACCTCAGCCCTCGGGCCGGGCGACCCCGTCGGGGCCGAACGTCGCCTTCCAGCCGTGGAGCGCGGGGTCGTCGCGCGTCTAGCCCTCCGTCTCGGCGATCTGTCCGGCGACGCGCCCATTGTCCGTCTCGTACACGAGCAGGGTGCCGACGAGGTCGCGGGGGACCTCCAGCGTGGGGCGGGCGAAGTAGGTGCGGTCGAGCGGGGCCATGCCCAAAAGTACGCCCCCACCGACCAGAGCCGGTGGGGGTGCGGTCCGAATACGCACGAAACCTAGCGCACGAGCGTGACCTGCTGCGTCTGAGACTGCTCCACTGTTGCCAGCCTCAGTAGATATACCCCGCTCGGCAAGCCCGAGCCGTCGAATAGCACGGCGTGGCGACCAGCCGCCATCTCGCCCTCGGCGAGCCGCAGCACCTCGCGGCCCAGCAGATCGAAGACGAGGAGCGTTACCGTCTGCGTTGAGGGCAGGGCGACGGACACGGTGGCCTCGCCAGCAAACGGGTTGGGATATACTGCGAGAGCGACGGTTTCGGGCAGCCCGGTACGGGAGGCTGCTTGGGGCGCTGCGCTCTCGGACGGCCAGGGGGTCACGGCTCGCACGGCCCACGTCTCTGTCGCTGCACCTCCGCGGGCGTCAGTCACGGTAGCGGTAAACGACTCGGTGTCTACGGCGACGTTGGGAGATTGTCCGATGCTGAGGTCGTAGGCGTAGTCGCCCGTCGGTGCGGTGCTGGGCACCTGCTGCGTGAAGGTGCCGGTCACGGATTGCCCCGCCAGGACAGTGCCCGAGGCGACAACAGCAGAAGCGACTGTGCTCCCGCCGCGCTGGACGGTGAAGAAGAGGTCGCCGGAGGCCGGTGCAGCGGTGGCGTTGGTGACGGTGTACTCGAACTGGACGGAGCCGCCGCGGGGGACGGTCAGTGGGGAAAGAGCCTCAGCCGTAAGCATTAGCGCAGCGGCCCCATCCACGTCCAGCCGGGTGACATACCCGTACTCGTAGCTCGTGTTATATGCGCCCGGCGTGACTGGGAAGTCCGGTCCGCCGAACGTTCGGCCTACGACCGTGACCTGCTCCTCCGCGCTCAGGGCTAGACCATTTCCATAGTCGCTCCCGGAGCCGCCGAGAAAAGTCGAATAGGTAAGAACGGTGCCGTCGGGTGAAAGCCGTGTCACGAAGGCATCGTACTTATGCCCCGCTTGGCTTGTGAAGTTGCACCTGCTATCTGAGCCACACGTCCGGTCAAATGCTCCAGGCGTTGTCGGAAAGGTGGGGCTCCGTGTCGACCCGACGAGTGTAACGCTGCCGCTGGCGTCGACAGCGACAGCGCTTGCATAGTCTATCTCAGGGCCTCCGATGAAGGTCGACCAGAGGAGAGCGCTACCGTCTGCGGAGAACCGAGTCGCAAAGCCATCGCTGGAGCCGTTGTGGTTAGCATCATAGGCACCATCGGTAGTCGGGAAGCCGTCGCCTCTGGTGGACCCGACGAGGACGATTTCCTCGTCCATACCGAGCGCGAGATCGTTCCCGAACTCGCTACCGCTCCCTCCAAGCAAAGTGCTCCAGACGAGTGCGCTTCCGTCGGCGGTCAGCCGGGTGACGAAGGCGTCATTCAAACCGTTCGGACTGGAGTCGTAAGCATTCGCCGTGGTAGGAAAATCGACCCCCCTGGTATCTCCGGTGATGATGACATCCCCGCTGGCACTTAAAGCCAGGGCAGCTCCGTAGTTCGGCCCCGCCCCTCCGAGAAAGGTGCTCCAGACGAGTGTGCTTCCGTCGGCAGTCAACTGGGTGACAAACGCGTCGGAAAATCCGCCATTATAGTCGACGTCGTAAGCTCCTCCTGTCGTAGGAAAGTCCGTGCCTGTCGTGGAGCCCACGACAAGCGCGTTCCCCGAGGAGGTGAGGGCCACGTCGGTCACTCCGTCCGAGTACGATCCGCCGAGGAACGTGCTCCAGAGTAGGGTAGTGCCGTCTGAAGAGAGCCGGGCCACGAAGCCGTCGCGTTCTCCACTCTGGACGCCATCGTAGGCTCCCGCTGTCGTCGGGAAGTCGAGGCTTTCCGTACTGCCCGCGACCGTGATCTCTCCTGACTCGCCGAGCGCGAGGGCGCGGCCGTAGTCTTCGCCGGTGCCACCCAAGACGGTGGACCAGACAAGGTTGGAGCCATCAGCCGAGAGTTTTGTGACGACGACATCGTAGTTTCCGTTCGGGCCGGTGTCATAGGCGCCGGGAGTGGTAGGGAAATCGGAGCCGTCCGCGTAGCCTGCAACGGTCGTCGTACCGTCGCTAGAGACGGCCGTGTCGACCAGCCATTCAAAGCGAGCCCCGCCGAGGAACGTGCTCCAGATCAGTGGGTCGATCACGAGTGCCCGCGATGGGTCCACGTGCTCTGCCGCAAATCCCAGCGTGCCATCCGCGCCGAGTACGAACGCGCTCTCGACTACGTCGCGCCGACCGACCGCATCGTCCTGGTAGGCTAGCAGGCCGCGATGCTCCACCGGCCCGAGCGAGGTCTCCATTCGTACCGCGCCCGATTCGGTCAGCGCGAGACCGTCGGCCCCGTCGAGCCGCATCTGCACCTGGCCGAGGTCAGCCCCCGGGGCGAGGACGAGGTCGCAGCGCAGCTCCCCGCCGTCGTCGTAGAGCCGGAGGTCGATGCCGTCGTAGAGGTCTTCGAGCACGACTTCGTCGTAGAGCGCCACACGGCTCGCCCACCGCGACGGGTCGTCGCCGAGGAAGTAGCTGTGGTAGCCCGCCTGCGGGCCGCGAGCCACGGCGCGGCCCGCACCGACCCCCTCGAAGCGCATCGCGATGACGTGACCGCGCCGGGTAAGCGCTTCGAGGTTGTCGCGCTCCAGAGCATCCGGCCGTGACCTGTCCGTGCTCGGCTCGTCGCGCCCGAGCGTGTAGAAGTCGAAAACGAGCGCATCGTCGGTAACCCAGGCGGTGGCCCCACCAAGGCGGGCGCGGAAGCGGACCTCGTCGGCCCACTGGCCGTTGTTCTCAGCGAAGGTGAGGCCGCTGAGCGAGGCATCGAAGCTGGCGTGCGTCGCTGAAGGCACGGGCTGAGCCTGAACGAAGCAGGCTGCGGACAGGAGCAGCAAGGCCGCCACGGGGGCGAAGAGTCGAGAAGGTGCAGGAGTCGCAGTCATGGCGTGTAGACAGATACTGGAAGCACAGTGACGACCTCAGTGTAAGAGCCTAAAGACTCATTGTCAACCGGTCGCAGGGAACGGAGACGAGCCACCTTCCAGCCGTGGAGCGCGGGGTCGTCGCGGGTGTAGCCCTCGGTCTCGACGATCCGCTCGCCGCCCGTCTCGTGAACGAGCAGGGTGCCGACGAGGTCGCGGGCGACCTCCAGCGTGGGGCGGGCGAAGTAGGTGCGGTCGAGGATGTGCATGGCCGTTCAATTAATAGTTCTGTAACGATACCGTAACAAAGGTCTGGCGAGGCGCTGCTATCCTCGAAAGCTACGGAGGCCCACGTCGGGTCGCTCTCTGCTCACCCCGTAACAGCTCCCTGGTTGTGACCGCCTGCCGCCTCGCCTTCGTCGCATTCGCCACGCTCCTCACGTTTTCTCTACTCCACGGACAGCCAGCGCACGCTGGCACCGTGCCGGATCGCGCCGTCGGAGACGCGACCGGCACGCTCGCGGGGCGGGTCCTGGACGCACGCACCGGCGAAGGGTTGCCCGGCGCTGCGGTTTTCATCGGCGCCCTCGGCATGGGCGCGGCGACAGACCCGGACGGACGCTTCGTCGTCAACAGCGTCCCGGCAGGCACCTACGACGTGGAAGTCCGCTTCCTCGGCTACACGACCAAGACCGTGACAGGCGTCACCGTCCGCGACGGGCAGACGACCAGCCTCGACGTGACGCTCAGCGATGCGGCGGAGGAGCTCGATGCGGTCACCGTGACCGCCGAGCGGGAGCGGGGCTCGACGGCGGCCCTGCTGACGATTCGCAAGCTCGCGCCGAGCGTGATCGACGTGGTCAGCCGCTCGGACATCCAGCTCGCCGGGAGCGACGCCGCTGCTGCCATCTCGCGCACGCCCGCGGCCGAGGCGAAGGACGGCAAGTTCATCCGCGTCCGCGGCTTCGGCGACCGCTACGCCAACCTCACCCTCAACGGTATCCCGATCCCGTCGATCACGCCCGACCGCCGCGAGGTCCCGCTCGACCTCTTCCCGGCCTCGGCGCTGGAGTCGGCCCGCGTCGTCAAGGGCTGGACGCCCGACCTCCCGGCCGACTTCGCCGGCGGCCTGATCCAGCTCTTCACGCGCGACACGCCGCCCGGCCGCATCCTCCGCATCAAGGCGTCGAACACCTTCAACACGGCCACCACCTTCCAGGAGGGCATCTACCTCGGCGGCTGCTCGTCGGCCTGGACCGGCCTCTCGTCGTGCTACGCCGACTACCCCGACGCCTTCTTCGACGGCCGCGACATCGAGGGCCAGTCTGCCACCGACGATCCGAACGACCCGGTCATGCCGATCGCCAACCCGCGCTCGCCCGAGGAGCAGGAGGCGCTCGGCGAGGCCATTGCCGCGACGATGCCCTACAACCCGACCGTGCGCACGGCCCCGGTGAACCAGGCGTACGGCCTCACCTACGGCGACGCGTTCGACCTCGCGGGGCGACGCCTGGGGCTCATCACCGTCCTGACCTACGACAACACCTACTCCGTCCGCACCGACTACCGCGAGCGTCTGCTCTCGTCCGCCGACGAGAACGGCGACGGCATCCCCGAGCCCCTCTTCGACACCGACTACCGGGGCGAGTACGGTGAGCTTGCTGTCCGCGTCGGCGGCATCGCGAACGTGGGCTACGCCGTCTCCGACGCGTCGAAGCTCGCCTTCACGGCCGTCTACAACCGGACGACCGAGGACCTCGCCCGCACGCTCGAAGGCTACCGAGCCGGCGAGGACCAGAACCTCTACATCCCCCAACTGCGTCGCCTCGAAAGCCAGCTTCTCACCACGCGCCTCAGCGGCGACCACCGCCTCCCCGTCGTCGCCTCCGGCGCGACCGTCGACTGGCAGCTCGCCTACACGCGCACCGGGCGCTTCGAGCCGGGCACGCGCGCCCCAGTCTACGAGCAGCGCTTCCCCCTCGAAGACTCCCGAGCGCTAGGATACCGGCCCCTACCGGATCAGCCGTTCCGCTACTACGAGAGCAACTTCGCCAGCCTCGCTGCGGTCTTCCACCAGGACCAGGACGACAACGGCTACACGGCCGGACTCAACGCAACGGTCCCGTTCCGTGTGCTGGACCGCCCGGTGCAGCTTAAGCTTGGCGGCCTCGTCGACTACCGCGACCGGGAGGTCTACACCCGGCGCATCTTCTTCACGAGCGAAGGGACCTCGAACCTCATTCTGCCCGAGAAGGAGGGGACCCTTCCGCCAGATGACCTTCACAGCCCAGGGTTCATCGAGGTGCCGGCACCGGGAGAGTCCGCCATCGGCTTCCGGCCGGAGGAGCGGGGGACGGCAGCAGACAACTACGAGGCTAGCGCCGAAAACATCGCAGCCTACGCCATGCTCGACGTCGAGCTCGTCGGCGGGGTGCGCGTCGTGGGCGGCGCGCGGCTCGAAGACGCCCGGCAGGACGGGCGTGCCTTCGGCAACTTCGGCGAGCAGTTCTCGCAGGGTGAGCTCGAGCGGACCTGGGGCCTCTCGAACACCGACATCCTGCCCTCGATCGCGGTCACGGTCTCGCCGTCAGAGACGATGAACGTCCGCGCGGGCCTTGCCCGGACCGTCGCCCGCCCGCAGTTCCGCGAGTTCGCCCCGATCACCTTCTACGACTTCTTCGGCGGCATTACGTCCGTCGGCAATCCTGAGCTAGAGCGCGTCTTCATCACGAACGCCGACCTCCGCTGGGAGATGTTTTTCGGCGCGGCTTCGGTCGTCTCGGTGGGAGCGTTCTACAAGGGCTTCGGGCGGCCCATCGAGTCGATCTGGCAGAGCGGCGATGACCGGACGTGGATCAACACGGGCCGGGCCCGCGCCTACGGGGTCGAGTTCGAAGTGCGCGGCGAGGCGGGGCGCTGGGCCTCGACGCTCGACGGGCTGTCGGTCAACGCCAACCTGACGCTCATGTACTCCGAGGTCGACGACTTCCCCTCACGCGACAGCGGCGGGCGCCCCCGCCTTATCCCGGCCGACGAGCGCCCCGTCTTCGGGCAGACCCCGTTCCTAGTCAACGTCATCACCACCTACGACATCCCCAAGACTGGTACTTCCGTCAGCGCTCTCCTTCAAGCCACGGGGCGGCAACTCGAGATCGTCTCAAACGGCGACCTGCGTCCGGCGATCTACGAGGCCCCGCGCACCGAACTCGACGTGGTCGTCGAACAGCCGCTCGGGCGCGGCTTTGCACTGCGCGCGAGCGCTCGGCGTCTCCTCGGCAGCGAGGTCCGCTTCGAGCAGGACTTCCCGAGCGGTGAAACGGTTGCTACGACCGCCTACGACCGGGGCCGCAACCTCTCGCTCTCGCTCTCGTGGGGGCTCTGATTCGCCCGCCCGCTTCGCCTCACCCACCCGACGATTTCACCCGACTCATGCGCTGTACCCTTCGCCTTGCCTGCGCGCTCCTGCCCGCGCTCGCGCTCCTGAGCGCGGGGTGCGACGAGGGGCCGCTCGAAGATCTCAACGCGGGCATCCCTACCTTTGTCGAGGTCGTGAGCGACACCTCGGGCTTCGATGCGGCCGGCCCCGGCGAGGCCCTGCCGGTCATGCTCCGCATCACGGACCCCTACGGCGACCTTGTCTCTGGAGCCGAGGTCGTCTGGCGGCCGGACGGCGCCGGGACTACGAGCGTTGAGCCGGACGACACCACGCGCACGAACGCGGACGGCGTCACCGAGGCCACGTGGCGCGTCGGGGATGCTGGGGCCTACAGTCTCCGCGTCCAGTCTGCCACCGCGACCGTCGAGCTCTCGGCCGAGGTGCGGTAAGGTACAGATAGCCTAACGCTCAGTATTCGGTCGAGCTGAGCCCGAAAGAAGCACCCAGAGGGAGCGCCGCTACGGTCCCTCTGGGTCTGCTGCGTGGGATAGGTATAGGCACTCAAGATACAGCTGTTAACGCATAACATAGGGCTAACAATTAGGTCATAAAGAGAGTGCGGCGAAGGCGTAGTCTCCCAGTGCTAGGCACCCGGCTCTTTCCCAGGAAGACGCGCCGGGTGGCTGCACCTCAACCCTTCTCATCCTTCCCCGAGTTCACCATGCGTTCTCTCCCTATCCGTCCGCTGGTCGCGGCGGTCCTCTTCGCCCTCGTGGCGGTCCCGGCGTTCCTCGCCGGCTGTGACAGCGCCGCTCCCTCCGCTGACGGCACCGACTTCGGCAGCGCCGGAGCCGCCTCCAGCACGGCCGAGATCATCGTCACCGGCGCGATCACGACCAACACCACCTGGACCAGCAACAACAACTACGTCCTCAACGGCATCGTCGAGGTCCGCAGCGGCGCGGTCCTCACGATCCAGCCGGGCACCCTCATCCAGGGCTCCAGCAACCAGCCCTCGGCGCTCCTCGTCCAGCAGGGTGCGCGCCTCGAAGCCAACGGCACGGCGGCCTCGCCGATCGTCTTCACCAGCCGCGAGCCCGTCGGGCAGCGCGCCCCCGGCGACTGGGGCGGCGTCATCATCGTCGGCAACTCGACCTGCAACGGCATCGACGCCAACGGCCCGGGCCAGGACGACTGCGACGTCGAGGGCCTGCCTGCGCCATTCGACAACCTCCAGTACGGCGGCGACCCGGTCAACCCGACCGACAACAGCGGCACGCTCCGCTACGTCCGCATCGAGTTCGCCGGCTTCGAGCTCACGCCGGGCAACGAGATCAACGCGCTCACGCTCTACAGCGTCGGCAGCGGCACGACCATCGAGTTCGTCCAGACCCACAAGGGCCTCGACGACGGCTTCGAGTTCTTCGGCGGCACCTTCGACGCCCGCTACCTCCTCGCCACCGGCATCGGCGACGACTCGTTCGACTTCTCCTACGGCTACACCGGCCGCCTCCAGTTCCTCATCGCGCAGCTCGACCGCTTCTCCGGCGACCGCGCCTTCGAGACGGACAACAACGAGACCGGTGTCGGCGGGAGCCCGGACTTCCTCAACGAGCCGCTGACGAAGCCGGTCGTCTACAACGCCACGGCCATCGGGCGCTTCCCGTCCGACGGGGACGACCTCGGCCTCAAGCTCCGCCGCGGCGTCGGGGGCGAGTACAACAACCTCATCATCGGTGGCTTCGGGACCTTCTTCCTCGACGTGGACGACCAGGAGACGCTCGACAACTGCCGCGACGGTGACCTCATCATCCGCGGCGGCGTCGGCGTCCCGCTTGCGACTGGTGATGGTCTCTTCGACCCGGACCCCATCAACGAACTGGAGTGCGTGGACGTCCCGAGCTTCAGCGACCAGGACCCGCGCCCGTTCCCGGCGATCATCAGTCGGACGAACCCGGACTTCCGGTTCCGCAACACGAGCCTCCTCACGCGGCCCAACCTCGTGCAGACGCCGCCGAACGACGGCTTCTTCCTCCCGGCCGACTACCTCGGGGCCGTGGCACCGGGCATTTCGCAGAGCCAGGCCTGGTATGCGGGCTGGAGCTCCTATCCGGAGAACTAGTCCTGCTAGGCGCTAGGCGCTCTGGGCCTAGCCAGCTAATGTAGTGCCGGTCCGGTCAGCCTTTCCTCGTTCCCGGGAAGGCTGACCGGATCCAATTAGACGAGGACGGGCCGCGGAGCCGCGCTTCCCAAGGCAAAGCGGGCCGTGCTCTCGCCGTTCCGAGTCGCTCCATCTCTCCTCCCAACCTCCCACCGCATCCATGACCTTCGGCACCCTCACGCCGGGCAGTCCGGCCTCAGGTACGTCTCCCCGCGCTCTAAACCGCTCCCTTGTTCTCTCAGCCCTTGTGCTGCTGGCATTCGCTGCTCTTGTCGCCGCCTGCGATGGGGTCGGCAACGACTTCGACGGCAAGATCACGGACATCTCGATAGGGTTCGGCGGCGGGGCCGCAACGATTGTGGGGGAGCCGGTCACGGTCGAGGCATTCGTGACGGATAACTTTGGGATAGCGGTGGCCGGGGCGACGGTCCGGTGGTCCGTCGGCGAAGGCTCGCTGAATGTTGAGGCCTCGGAGACGGGGTCTAGCGGCCAGGCCGTCACCGAGTGGACCCTCGGCACGACTGCGGCCCCGCAAACGATTACGGCCCGCGTAGAGGGGGCCGAGGGCGTGGACACCACCGTCTCGGTGTCTGCTAGTATCGGGCCGGTCGGAGCCATCGAGGCGAGCCTGGACCGGGACTCGGTTCAGGTGGGCCGGACCACCACGCTCCGGGTCACGCGCATCGCCGACGTCTTCGGCAACGAGGTGCCGGAAGGAGAATTCAACCGCTACGGGGTCGAGTTCTTCAGCCTCGACCCGCAGATCGCCCGCGTGGTGCCGCCGCCCGGCAGCGAAACCGGGGTCCGCACCGGCATCGAGGGCGTAAGTGAGGGCGACGTGCTGCTGGCTGTAACGGCCGCTGCCGCCCCGCCGGGACGCAGCGAGTTTCGCCTCGCCGACGGGGCTGCCGCTGACACCCTCTCCCTTTCTGTGTTGTCGTTCGTCTCGGCCGGGCCTTTCGCCGCCTCCCAGGTCTCGGCAGGCGCATTTTTCTCCTGCGGCCTCGATACCGAGCAGAGGGTTTACTGTTGGGGCGAGAACGTAGCTGGACAGCTAGGCGTCGGGGACTTTGAGCCGCGCCTGCTCCCGGCTTCGGTAGACCTGCCGGGGCCCGCGCTGTCGGTTTCGGCCGGCGGCTCTCACGCCTGCGCGCTGCTCGGCGACGGACAGGTTTACTGCTGGGGTGAGGCCCTACGCGGTAGGCTTGGCAATGGGGTGGACGGCGACGAGCTGTTCCCCACTCCGGTGCGTGCGCTGCTTCCGGCAGAGGCTGGGGCCGCCGTAGAGGTGGAGGCGGGGGACGCCTCCACCTGTGCCCGCATGGACGACGGCGACATCTACTGCTGGGGCCTCGATACGGCGGGCGTGATCGGTGACGGGGCTCCGCCGGAGGCGACCGAAGTTGGCGCGCCCGACATTCGAGTCAACACCCCCGTGCGTGTCGACGCGCCTCCGGGCGTCCGCTTTGCAGCGCTCGGGAGCAGCATCGCGGACCACACCTGTGCGGTCGCCGAAGACGGAGCGGCCTACTGCTGGGGGAAGCAAGCCCCGGAGTTCCGGCTCGGTAACGGGTTTTCCACGGACCAGCTCTCGCCGGTTCCGGTCCGCGTCCAACCCGATGGTGTGGTATTCCAGAGTGCCTCGGCCCTCGCCATCGCCTCGGTCGGGCTGGGCACCGACGGACAGCTCTACGGCTGGGGCTTCGCTGACGCAGAGTTCCCGACGGGCAACGGCCTCATGCAGCAGGTCTTCCAGGCTACGCCAGTAATGCCGAGCGAGCCGTTCACAGCACTCGCGGGCGGGGGCGGGACGCACGCCTGCGCGCTGAGCAGCACCGGCGCGGCGAGCTGCTGGGGCGACAACCCCTTCGGCCAGCTCGGTACCGGCAGCACGGACGGCAGCTTTACCCCGGTACCGGTGGCGACAGGTCTGTCGTTCGAGTCCATCGAGGTCAGCTTCCCGCACTCCTGCGCGGTGATCGAAGGGGGCGGCGAAGCCTACTGCTGGGGCAGCAACCAATTCGGCGAGCTCGGCACGGGCAACACGCGGACGGCCGTGCCCATACCGACGCGCGTCGAGACCGAGTCGGACGACGCGCTGCGCCCGCTGCCCCGGACCAACCTCGCCGAGCGCCGCCGCGCATGGTGCGCCGCCATCTCGGACGGTCTCCGCCGCTCGACGGGCCTCTGCGGCCCGACGTTCTGACCCCCTACACCCCCTCCCTTCATCCTCCTACACCCCCTCCCATGCTCTGCACCTTGCTCTCCCGCCTCACCGTCCTCCTCGCCGCGCTGCTGCTCCTTCCCGCTGCCGCCGCCCAAGACGACGTGTTCTACCCCTTCGCCATCAGCGCCTCGGGCGACCAGAGCGCCGTGGCAGTCGCACTGGGCGACGACGGATCGGCCTTTGTTGCGGGTGACTTTCTCGGCAGCCCCGACTTCGACCCCGGCGACGGCGAGACGATCCTCGAGTCAGCCGGAGCCTTCGACGTGTTCCTCGCTCGCTACGATGCGAACGGCGCCCTCGTCTGGGCCAGCGGCATCGGCGGCTCCAGCCTCGAGGTCGTCGGCGGAGCGGCCACGGACGACGACGGCGTGGTCATCGTCGGCGAGTTCACCGGCAGCTTCGACGCCGACCCCGGCGACGGCGAGACCCTGCTGACCTCGCTCGGGCTGAGCGACTTCTTCGTCGCCAAGTACGACGCTGCCGACGGGGCGCTCCGCTGGGCCTTCAGCATCGGCGGTACCTCGGTCGACATCGCCACCGACGTGGTCGCCACCGACGAGGGTGGGGCCGTCGTCGTCGGCCAGTTCAACAGCGCGGCGGACTTCGACCCGAGCGACGGCGGCGTGGTCCCGCTCATCTCAGCAGGCGGCTCCGACGCCTTCGTGGCCGAGTACGACGCCGACGGGGCGTTCGTGCGGGCGTTCAACCTCGGCGGCAGCGGCGAGGACGTGGCGAGCGCCGTCGCCGCCACAGGCGCTATCATCGCCGTCGCCGGCACCTTCAGCGGCACCGTCAACTTCGACCCTGCCGGCACGGCCGAGGCGACGGCTCCCGGCGAGGCCCTGAACACGTTTACCGCCTCCTACGAATCGGGCAGCGAGGGCACGCCCTACGCCTTCCGCTGGGTGACGCCGCTGGCGAGCGAGGACAACAACAACCCCGGCGCGGTCGCCTTCGACGGTGACGGTAACCTGCTCGTCACCGGGCGTCTCACGGGTGACGCCGCGCTCGGCGCAAGCGCCCTCACGGCGCAGTCTGACTTCGACGTGTTCGTCGGCAAGCTGGACCCGAGTGGGGCGTCGCCGTGGGCCTTCAACATCGGCGGGTTCAGCCAGGGCTTCGGGATCGCCGCCGCTCCCGACGGGGACGTGGTCGTGACAGGGTCGTTCTTCAACGCGACCGACTTCGACCCCGGTGAGGGCGAGACGGTGCTCAGCGGCGTAGACGGCGCCGAGGTGTTCGTCGCGCGCTACCTCGCCGACGGCTCCTTCCGGTGGGCCTTCGCACTCGCCGCCGAGGGCCAGAACCAGGGCAACGCCGTGGCCGTGGACGCCGACGGCAGTGCGACCGTCGTGGGCCGATTCAGCGCGAGCAAGGGGCTGGACTTCGACCCCTCGCCCGACAACGCCATCACGATCTTCAGCCGCGGCGGTTCGGACGCCTTCATCGCCAAATACGACGCCGACGGGGCGGTGTGGGAGCCGATGCTGCCGTCCAACGAGGGGGCGCTCGCCTCGGCCGGTGCGCGGCTCTCGGCCCCGTACCCGAACCCGGTGCGGAGCGCGGCCCAGCTCGCGCTCGGCCTCGAGGAGGCGCAGCACGTCCGGGTCGAAGTCTTCGACGCGCTCGGTCGCCGCGTGGCGCTGCTCCACGACGGGTCGCTCCCGGTCGGCGAGCACGCGCTCACGCTCGACGCCGCCGCCTTGCCCAGCGGGCTCTACGTCGTCCGCGCCACCGGCGACGCGTTCGCGCTCTCGACCCGAACGACGGTCGTGCAGTAGGCCGCATGCGCTGCGACCACACTGAGCCGGTTCGAACCATCCGCTGGCTCACGGGGGTGCCCCTTGTGGGAGGGGGGCACCTCTTCTTCACGAGCCTGCCCTGCGAGTAGGTCGGCCGGACGTCGAGCACGTAGTGGCTCGCTGGAAGGCCGGAGGGCGCGGCCGGCGAGTGCAGCCAGCATAACAGCAAACAGTAGGAAAGCGTCGCGCGTAAGCACCGCTTTCCGGGTTGCCGTTCCCGCGTCGTCGTTCTACCCGTTTCTCGGTTAGGCCCTATCGTATACTGCCACCCATGAACGCTCGGCGTCCTCTCTTCGCGTCGGTCCCGCTGGCGGTCGTCCTCGTGGGCGGCACGCTGGGGCCGGCTGCGCACTAGTCGAGCCACGGGCTGGAAGACCACGAGGAGGCCCCGGCGTGACACGGCTACGCCGGAGGAACGCAGCCCCCCGGCGGCGTACTCCTCCGCGGGCCGCCAGCGCGCCAGGCGCGAACAACGAGCCGGACCCCTGTGCCTGACTTCGGGAGTAGGACGGATGCTGCCGCACCGCCATCGAGATCGCGCTCGCCACGCGCTGCGCTCCGCGAGCCGGCCGTGCTTCCGGCAGCGCACAACGCGAAAGAGCCCGACACGGCGTGTGTCGGGCTCTTTGCTGGACTGCTGGCGGAGGGAGAGGGATTCGAACCCTCGGTACCCAGAAGGGCACTCCGGTTTTCGAGACCGGCCCGTTCGACCACTCCGGCACCCCTCCGCTGCAAAAGTACGCACCCAGCGCGGCGGCGCGAACGAAGGCTTGTTAAAGACGGCAGCCCCGGCTAGCGGGCCGAGAGCGAGACGGTCCCGCTGCCGGTGCGGACGCGGAGGACGGAGCCGCCGCCGATCTGCCCCTCGGCGCTCCGGTCCCGGATCTCGCCGGCGAACCGGAAGTCCCGGTCGATGCGGACGGAGCCGCCCCCGAGGTCGAGGTCGGCGGCGAGGGAGGCCGGGGCGCGGAGACGGACACCGCCGCTGCCGGTGCTGATGTCGACGCGGCCCGGCTTGGCGAGGTCAGCGCGGAGGTCGCCGGACGAGGTGGAGGCCCGGAGGTCGCCCTCGACGTCGCCGAACGACAGGTCGCCGGAGGACGTGCCGAAGGAGGCGCTGCTGGTGGCGACGGCCAGCTCGTCCCCAGCGCGGAAGGGGTACGTCTCGTCGAAGACGCGGTCGCCAGACTGTGCAAAGGCAGGGAGCGCGAGGGCGAGCGCAAGAAGCGGGAGCAGGCGGGTCATGGCAGCGGAGGGTTGGGAGTAGCGTGCCGGAGGCTACGGAAGCCTCAAGTTACCGTCCTCGCTGCAGTACGCCCTGCCGGCGAGAGTTGAAACGCGCTGCCGGGAAAGCTCTCCTATCTCTCCCCACCCTCCGTTCTCCACGCGCCGAACTATCCTCCCACTTGCACGGACCCGCCAACGCACCGGGGGTGCCCCTCGCGTGGCGAAGAGCACCCCCGGAAGAAACAGCATGCCTCGCCGGGTCAGCGCGCCAGCAGGAGCCGGCCCGTCTGGACGGCCGTGCCGCTCGTGAGGTGCCACACGTAGACGCCGCTCGGCAGCGCGCCCGCGTCGAAGACGACCTCGTGGGAGCCGGCCTCGTGGATGCCCTCGGCCAGCGTTGCGACGGACCGCCCCAGCACGTCGTAGACCGTCAGCTCGACCGCGCCGCGCTCGGCGACTTCGTAGCGCAGCGTCGTCTGCTCGCTGAACGGGTTGGGGTAGGTGGCGACCGCTGCCACGCCGGCCCTGCGCGAGGCGGCGGCGGGCGCGCCGTCCTCCGGCCGAACGTCGATCTCGAACGCCCCGCCTGCGGCCTGCGACCCGCTCTTGCTGAAGGTGAAGTCGGACGAGTCGGCGATGTCGTCGGGGTAGCTCGCGCCGACGTAGGCGCGGACGGTGTAGGTCCCGCCCGGCGCGCGCGCCGGCACCGCGCCGCTGAACGACAGCGTGGCGCTCTGGCCGGCCCCGAGCGTGCCCGGGCCGCGCTCGACCGGGCTGCCGCCGTAGAGGGTGCCGCCGGGCAGAAAGACGTCTATCCAGTACTCGCCGCTGAAGCTCGACGACGACAGGTTGGACAGCACAAGCTCGAAGGTGACCGTGCCGCCGCCGCCCGCGACCGGCGACCCGCCCGTGACAGTGCCCTCGACGCTCACCGAGAGCGGGTCGGGGTAGAAGGCGGCGATCATGGCGGCGGTCTCGTCGAGGACGCGGGCGTTGTCGCGCGTTGGGACGTCCCCGAGTGGCTCGCCGAGGTAGTTCACGTCCGGGTTCGACCAGCGCGGCACGCGCGTCGTGGTGCCGGGGCAGCCGTAGGACATGATCGTGCGCCAGTCGCCCGGGTCGTAGCACTTGCCGTGCCCGTAGGGGAAGGGAAAGTCCGAGTCGTCGATCTCGACGTTGTGGCGCGCGCCCTGGAGGTGCCCGAACTCGTGGGCGAACGAGTAGTAGCCCGTCGCGCACGACTGCGAGGTGACCTGGTGGGCGGCTTCCGCGGTGTCCACAGCAATGCCGTTCGCCACCCCGCAGAAGACCCCGCTGCCGATAATCATGCCGACCATGTCTGCGCCGTACTCCGCACGCAGGCCGGGAATCTCATCGTGGAACCCGTCGCTTGGGTCCACCATCCGGTTCAGGATGGTGAAGAAGCTGTTGGACTCGGGGTCCGGGGTCTGGTAGACGTGGGCCAGCTCCAGGCGGAGGTTGACGTCGCTGTCGGCGTAGCCCTGGTTGGTCTCGGCCATCGCAAGCTGGACGAGGCCGAGGATGTCGCCGACCTGGGAGGCGGCGCGGCTGGTGTAGGGCACGAGGATGCGCTGCACGACCATGCTGCCAGAGGTCGAGGCTGGCGCACCCGCGTCGTGGTGGCGGGCGACGGCCGGGCGCTCGGCGGCGGCCTGCTCCACGGCCTCCCACTCGTCCGGGTGGTCGACGAAGCGGCTCTCGTCGACGCGGACGATGGCGTGGAGGCCGCCGGTCAGCGGGCGCACCGAGTAGAGCTGGCCGCGCACCCGCACGGTGGCCGTGAGCGTCCCGCTGCGCTCGACGACGACGGCGTGCGTACCGTTGTCGCTGCCGCGAAAGAACAGCGTCTGCCCGGCGGCGACGCGCTCGGTGCGGGTGTGCTGGAGCGTGACCGACGTGCCGGGTGCGAGGTCAAACGTGACCGAGGGCTCGGACAGCGCGGCCGGATTGGCCCTGGCGATCTGGACATCGGCCGGCGTGGCCAGCGCCTCGGCGTGGCGGAGTAGGTCGGCCTGCCGAGCGGTCAGGGCGGTGCGGTCGGCGTCGGTGAAGAGGTGGGCTTGGGCGTGGGTGAGGGTTGGGGTGAGGAGGGCGAGAACCAGCGTAACGCGCTGTAACATGGGCTTTGGGTGTGGTGGACGAGCGGTGGTGTGGCCCGAAGGTAAAGGCCACCTCCCACTCAGCCAAGCACCGCCGCAAGGATGGACAGCGCTACTCGCCCACGCGCAGCGCGCCGAGCCCGGAGGAGCGGACAGGCTTCGCCCCGGCGGTCTCCCACGGCACCTCGGGCCACCACCGGGCCGTCGGGACCGCGTCCAGCATTAGGCTCTCGCCCGGCCGCGGCAGCGCCACCGAGACCCCCGCTTCGTCCGCCGCCGCGAGCAGGCGCTCGGCAGGCTCGGTCCAGCTGTGCGTCGCGAGGTCGAACAGGCCCCAGTGGACCGGTACCAGGAGGTCGCCCCGCACCATCCGGTGGACCGTCACCGCCTGCTCCGGCCCGAGGTGCACGTCGGCCCAGGCCGCGTTGTAGGCCCCGGTCTCGACGAGCGTCAGGTCGAACGGCCCGAGCCGCTCCCCGATCTCGGCAAACTCAGGCGCGAGCGCGGTGTCCCCGCTGTAGAACACCCGGTGCTCGGTCCCGAGGAAGGCCCAGCCGGACCAGAGCGTCGCGTCGCGGTCGGTGAGGAAGCGCCCCGAGAAGTGGCGGGCCGGCGTGCTCACGAGTCGCACGTCGCCCAGGCTAATGTCCTCCCACCAGTCGAGTTCGGTGACCCGGCCCTCGTCCACGCCCCAGTATTCCAGGTGCGCCCCGACGCCGAGCGGGACGACGAACCGAGGCACGCGGCCGGCGAGGGCGCGGATGGTGGGCTCGTCGAGGTGGTCGTAGTGGTCGTGCGAGACCACGACCGCGTCGAGCGGCGGCAGGTCGGCCAGGGCCAGCGGCGGCGCGTAGAACCGCTTCGGCCCGAAGAACGAAGCCGGCGAGGCGCGCTCGCCCCACATCGGGTCCACGAGCACGCGGACGCTGTCGAGCTCGACGAGGAAGGTCGAGTGGCCGAGCCACGTCACCCGGAGGTCGCGCACCGGCTCGGCAAAATCAGCGGCGGTGCGGGGCACGACGGGCAGCGGGGCAGCGGGCGTGCGGTAGGCGCTTCCACCGAAGAAGAACTCCGCCGCCGCCGCCGCCGACATCCCGGAGTCGAGCGTCGGGAGCGTGTTGACGAAGCGGCCGTCCCGGTACTGCGGCGAGCGCTCAATGCAGGCGAGGCGTTCGCCGGACGACTTCGAGCCGAGGGCGGACCAGAGGTGGAGCATGAGGAGGCAGGCGGCGAGGAGGATGAGGGCGAGGGCGGCTCCGAGGGTGCGCGGCCAGCGGCGGGCCGAGGCGCGGGGCAGGCTCATCGCACGACGGCCCCCGGCTCGCCGCCGGAGGCGAGGACGGGCGTGAGGCGGCCGTCGCGGTCCTCGGCCATGAGCAGCATGCCCTGGCTCTCCAGCCCGCGCATCGTCCGCGGCGCGAGGTTCGCCACCACGACGACCTGCTTGCCGAGCAGGTCCTCTGGCCTCATGTGCTCGGCGACGCCCGCCAGCACCTGCCGCGTCTCAGCCCCGAGGTCGACCTCGACCCGGAGCAGCTTGTCGGCGTTCGGGTGCGCCTCGGCGACAGTCACGCGGCCCACGCGGAAGTCGAGCCGGGCGAAGTCATCGAACTGGACCGTGTCCTTCGCCGGCTCGTAGGGCGGCTCGCCCGAGGCGGCGCGCTCGGCCTCGGCCGCGCGGGCCTCCAGCTTCGCGCGCTGCGCCTCGACGAAGGCGTCCTCGATCTTCTCGAACAGGATCTCCGCCTCGCCGAGCGCGTGGCCTTCGGTGAGGAGCGCGAGGCCGGCCGCGTCCCACCCGATCGTGCCAGGCGTGCCGCCGGGCGCGCTTGGGCGGACGTTCGACAGGCCGAGCATCGTCCGAAGACGGGCGGCGGAGAACGGAAGCGCGGGGTCCATCAGGATGGAGAGCGACGCGCAGAGTTGGAGACAGACGTGGAGCGTGTTCCGCATCGCCCGCGGGTCGGAATCGCGCGTCTTCCACGGCTCGGTGTCGTTGAAATATTTGTTGCCGAGCCGGGCGAGGTCGAGGGTCGCCTGCACCGCCTCGCGCGTGCGGAAGCCTTCGTAGGCCGCGCCGATGCGCTCGGGGTAGGCGGCGAGGGCGTCGAGCACGGCGCGGTCGGCGTCGGTCGGCTCCGTGAGCGGCGGGACCTGGCCGCCAGCGAAGCGGTGGGCGAAGGTGAGGGTCCGGTTGACGAAGTTGCCGAGGGCGTCGCCGAGCTCGCCGTTGACGCGGTTCTGGAAGTCGGCCCAGGTGAAGTCGGCGTCCTTCGTCTCGGGGAGCGTCGCGGCGAGAGCGTAGCGGAGAAGGTCCGGCCCGCCCGCGAAGCCGTCGAGGTCGCCGAGGGCGTCGTGGAGCCAGACGGCCCAGCCGCGGCTCGTCGAGAGCTTGCGGCCTTCGAGGTTGAGGAACTCGTTGGCCGGCACGTTCGCCGGGAGCACGAACCGCGGACTGGGCGCGGCGTCGTTGTAGGCCATCAGGAGCGCCGGGAAGATGAGCGCGTGGAAGACGATATTGTCCTTCCCGATGAAGTGGATGAGGTCGGTCGGCGGCTCGCCAGCGCCCTCGTCCTGCCAGTAGCGCCGCCACGCGTCGGGGTCGCCCTGGCGGGCCGCCCACTCCTTCGTCGCCGAGAGGTAGCCGATGGGCGCGTCGAACCAGACGTAGAGCACCTTGCCCTCGGCACCCTCGACGGGCACGGGTATGCCCCACGGCAGGTCGCGCGTCATGGCCCGGTCCGCCAGCCCGGCCGCGAACCAGCTTCCGACCTGCCCGCGCACGTTGGGCTTCCAGTCGGGGTGCTCGGCGATCCAGGCTTCGAGCCGGGGCTGGAGGTCGCCGAGCGGGAGGTACCAGTGGGTCGTCTCGCGCAGTTCGGGGACGGCGTCGGTCAGCACGCTCCGGGGGTTGATGAGGTCTTTCGGCGAGAGCGACGAGCCGCAATTCTCGCACTGGTCGCCGTAGGCGTCCTCGTAGCCACAGATGGGACACGTCCCGCGCACGAACCGGTCGGCGAGGAAGAGGCCGGCCTCGGGGTCGTAGAGCTGCTCCTCGGTGCGCTCGGTGAAGACGCCCGCGTCGTGGAGGGTGCGGAAGAAGTCCTGGCTGGTGGCGCGGTGCGTCGCCGAGGTCGTCCGGCTGTAGATGTCGAAGCTCATCCCGAAGCGCTCGAAGGCGGCTTCGATCTGCGCGTGGTACCGGTCCACGATGTCCTGTGGCTCGACGCCCTCCTCGCGAGCGCGGAGCAGGATTGGGACGCCGTGCTCGTCGGAGCCGCAGACGTAGACCACGTCGCGCCCCCGGAGCCTCAGGTAGCGGCAGAAGAGGTCCGCCGGCAGGTAGGCCCCGGCGAGGTGGCCGAGGTGGAGCGGCCCGTTGGCGTAGGGCAGGGCGGAGGTGACGAGGTAGCGACGAGTCGCGGAGCGGTCGGGCATCGGCGCGAGGGCGTGGAGGGCGTGGAGGGCGTGGAGGGCGTGGAGGGCGTGGAGGGCGTGGAGGGCGTGGAGGGCGTGGAGGGCGTGGAGGGCGTGGAGGGCGTGGAGGGCGTGGAGGGCGTGGAGGGCG
>JBCDKT010000063.1 GCA_038746285.1 Bacteroidota bacterium | reverse complement strand
TCTCAGCGTTCTCCTCAAAAACAGCCGTCATTCCCGCGCAGGCGGGAATCCAGAGCTTGTAGTACGCCTTCTGGATTCCCGATCAGGGTCGGGAATGACTCGATGTGAGGAGGTAACAGTAGCAGAACAGCGTTTCTGCGCTATCAGGGCCTCTCAAGTTGCTAACAAGCTCTAGAGAGACCCCTCGCGCGCGAGAAACGGGTTCGTCCGGCGCTCGTACCCGACGGTCGTTTCGGGGCCGTGGCCGGAGTAGACCACCGTCTCGTCCGGGAGCGGCATTAGCTTAGCCTGGATCGCGTTGAGCAGCGTCGGCATCGAGCCGCCCCACAGGTCGGTGCGGCCGATGGAGCCCTGGAAGAGTACGTCGCCGCCGATGACGAAGCCGCCGGCCTCGTCGTAGAAGCTGACCGAGCCCGGCGAGTGTCCGGGCGTGTGAAGGACCTGCCACGTCGCCTGGCCGAACGAGACGGTGCCGCCCTCGGCCAGCGAGGCCTCGGGCGCAGGCGGCTTCTCCAGCTCGACGCCGAACATGCGGGCCTGCAACTCGGCGGCGTCGAGCAGCGGGAGGTCCGCCTCGTGAAGCTGCCACTGCATTCCGAAGTGCCGGGCGAAGAAGGCGCAGCCGAAGATGTGGTCGAGGTGAGCATGCGTGAGCAGGAGGTGGCGCACGGCGAGGCCGTTGCGCGTCAGGTAGTCGAGCACCGTCTGCCGCTCGGCGTCGGTGACCGTGCCGGGGTCGATGAGGACAGCCTCGCCCGCGTCGTGGCAGACGTAGCAGTTCTCGGCGAAGGGGCTGACGACGAAGGGCTTGACGGTCATGGCAAATGACGGGGGACGGACGGCGAATAACGAGTGAGGAAGCGGGCAAAGCCACCGAAGGTACCGAGGCCGGGCGTTGAGAACTGACGAGGCCGCTGCCGCGTTCGGGCATCGCCGGAGGCATAGGGTATGCTCGCCATTCGCGTCCAGGCCCCCACTCGTAATTCGACATTCGCAACTCGACGCTCCCTTGAGGCTGCTGCACGGGCATATTCTGAAAAGCCTGCCGGGGCCGTTCCTCGCGGCCTTCGGGACGCTGCTGTTTCTGCTCCTGATGCAGTTCCTGATCAACTACCTCCCGGAGCTGGTCGGGCGCGGGTTGCCACTCTTGGTGATCGCCGAGTTGATTACCTACAGCCTCGCCTACATGGTCGTCCTCGCCGTCCCGATGGCGGTGCTGGTCGCGACGCTGCTCGTCTTCGCCCGCCTGGCCGAGACGCAGGCCTACGCCGTGGCGAAGAGCGCGGGCATCTCGCTGGCGGGGCTCGGGTGGCCGGTCCTCGTCGCCGCTGTGTTCGTCGCGGGCGGGATGATGTACTTCAACAACGTGGTGCTGCCCGAGGCCAACTTCCGCATGAAGGGGCTCTGGCAGGACATCCGCCAGAAGAAGCCCGGCTTCGAGCTCGAGGCGGGCGTGTTCTACGACGGCATCCAGGGCTACGCGATCCGGGTGGCCGACGCGCCGGCCGAGTCCAACGCGCTCCGCGAGGTCCTCGTCTTCGACGCCTCCGACGCCGGGCAGCGCGCCACGATCACCGCCGAGCGCGGCGAGCTCGAGCCCGGCGGCACCGACGCGCTCGTGATGCTCCTCTTCGACGGCGAGATCCACCGCCTCTCCTCGATCCGCGACGCCGGGACCCGCACCGAGCGCTACGAGCGCATCGCCTTCGAGCGCCACCGCCTCCGGCTCGACCTCTCGGACCTCGGCTGGGAGCGCAGCGACGCCGAGCGCACCACGCGCAGCGACCGCACGATGCGGACCAGTCAGATGGTCCGGCTCGTCGACTCGCTCGACGCCAACACGGCCTCCCGCGTGGCCGACCTCCGCGCCCAGCTCGGCGCGCTCGGCTGGCGCGAGGACAGCACCCTGGCCATGCGCACCGGGCGCGCCGAGCCTGCAGGCGACAGCGACCTCGCTCAGCGCATCAGCACCGCACAGCCGGCCCAGTCCGCCAAGCGCACCCTGCTCGCTCGGCCCATCGCGATGCCGGACAGCGCTCGGCCGGACAGCCCTCCAGTAGCCGCTCCATTTGCTCCGGTCGATTCCGCTGCGGCGGACTCGGCCGCCGCGCCGCGCGCCGTGCTGGCCGCCCTCGGCCCGACCGACCGCCGGACGGTCTACGACCTCGCCGCCCAGCGCATGCGCACCCTCAAGAGCGAACTCGACGGCGCGCAGAACTCGCTCGACTGGCAGCGCCAGCGCGCCGACCGCTACCGGGTCGAGATCTACAAGAAGTTTTCGATGGCTGTGGCGTGCATCGTGTTCGTGCTGATCGGGATTCCGCTCGGGCTCTCGGTGCGGCGCGGCGGCCTGGGCGTGGTCGGCGTGCTCGCCGTCGGCATCTTCCTGTTCTACTGGGTGACGCTCGTGCAGGGCGAGAAGCTGGCCGACCGGGGCCTGCTCGAACCGTGGGTCGGGATGTGGGCGGCGAACGCGCTCATCGGTAGCCTCGGGGCCTACCTCCTCTGGCGCGAGAGCCGCGACCCGGCCTCCCGCGACCCGCTCAAGCGCCTGCTCCGAAGCGTGGGAGAGCGGACGAGCGGAAGAGGGTAGGAATGGGGGAATGGGGGAATGGGGAATGGGGAATGGAATAAAACCGAGACAGTTAACCCTACCGCCGCGCGCCGGGCGGCATCTTCCTCTGTCCTCTGTCCTCTGTCCTCTGTCCTCTGTCCTCTGTCCTCTGTCCTCTGTCCTCTGTCCTCTGTCCTCCGAAACGTGCTGTACCTCGTCCCCACGCCCATCGGCAACTTGGAAGACGTGACGCTCCGCGCGCTGCGCATTCTCAAGGAGGCGGACCTCGTGGCGTGCGAGGACACGCGCACGAGCGGCGTCCTGCTCGGCCACTACGGGATCGAGACGCCGCGCACCAGCTACCACGACCACAACGAGCGCCAGAAGGCCCCGCGCCTCGTCGAGCGCATGCAGGCCGGCGAGACGGTCGCGCTCGTCACCGACGCGGGCAGCCCCGGCGTCTCGGACCCGGGCTTCTACCTCGTCCGCGCCTGCCTCCAGGCGGGCCTTCCGGTCGAGGCCCTCCCCGGTCCGACGGCCTTCGTGCCGGCCCTCGCCCTGAGCGGCCTGCCGACCGACCGCTTCGCGTTCGAGGGCTTCCTCCCGGCGAAGAAAGGGCGGCAGACCCGGTTGCAATCGCTGGCCGGGGAGGAGCGGACGCTCGTCTTCTACGAGTCGCCGCACCGGCTGGTCAAGACGCTTGGGCAGCTAGCCGAGCACCTCGGCCCGGACCGCCCGGCGGCCGTAGCCCGCGAGTTGACGAAGAAGTTCGAGGAGGTCGAGCGCGGCACCCTCGCGGACCTCGCCGGGCGATTCGGCGAGCGCCCGAAGGTGCGCGGCGAGATCGTCCTCGTCGTCGGCGGGGCGCGGTAGCCGCACGGAAGGTGTACTTTCCCTACCCACCTCGACGTTGCACTGATGAAGCTCCTCTGCTGCCTGCTCGCGCTGAGCGCCGCACCGGCCCTCGCCCAAGCCCCCGCCTCCCGCTCGCCCGACCGCACCGCCCTCATGGAACCCGACACCACGGCCTCGCCCGACACCGCCCTGACCGATGCCGAGCAGCGCGTCGCCGACCTGATCCAGGCCGAGGGTATCCACGTCGTCCACTTCTGGGCTCCGTGGTGCGACAATTCGGTTGCCGAACTGCGAGCCGGCTGGTACGAACTCGTCGAGCGCCACCCCGAGGTGAGCTTCGCCTTCGTCACCATCTGGAACGACGGCGAGAGCGCCCGCGAAACGATGGACCGGTACGGCCTGCCGGAGCGCGTCCTCGAACTGACCCAGCCAGACTTCGGGCCGAGCGACGACAAGGCGCAGCGCCGCCGCTCATTCCTCGACCTGCCCGTGACGTGGGTCCCGACGACCTGGGTCTTCCGCGACGGCGGGACGCTGGCCTACGCCTTCAACTACGGCGAGTTGGAGATGGCCCAACTCGACCAGGCGATTGCCGGGGCCCGCTCTTCCTGGCCGCACGACTAGCGACATGGCGACGCTTCCCCCGTCCCTACCTCCTGCAGCCCCCGCTGCCACCCCGCGCCGGCGGCGGTGGGTGCTGATCGGTGTCGCCGCGCTCGTCCTCGCCCTCGCCTTCTGGAGCGCCATCAACCCGTTCGGCGACAAGGGGTACGTCGCCATCTCGCACGGGGACCACGTCCACTACGTCCCCGAAGACCGTGACCCGGAGGCGTCGATCTCCAACTTCCCCACGACGCCGCCCGGCCCCGACGAGCGCATTCTCCCGGACGGCCGCGTCGTTCCCCGCTAAGGCAGTGGGCCCGCTCGTCGGGGCGGCAAGCGTGCACGCCGGCCAGCAGACTTCGGCCCCTGAGCGACCATCCTGCCCTGGCGATGCTCGCTGCGCTCGTCTTGTCCACTTCCAACTCCACCAGGCCCGAGGCTAGCAGGGTCAGGTCGTGCGGGGAGGCCAGGATGAAGTCATTTGTAGCGATGTACCGGAGCGCCCGAGAGCCGATGCGGTCCGTCACCAGGCTGACCCGCCCGGTGGAGAACGACAGCGCCGAATGATCCGTCGAGGTCGGAGGCGGCTTCCGTACCGGCCCGGGCAATCGTGGCGACGGTCTGGTTGCCCGGTACGCCGACCAGGTCGCCGAAGACGAGGACCGCTGTCTGGTCGTCGGTGTGCGCGTCGAGCAGAGAAAGCCCCACGCCCGGAGGCTCTACCAGACACCACCCGCCGTTCGACCCGTCTAGGTGCGTGACCGTGGTCTGCGGGGAGGTCCCTGCGTTCGGGATGGCCTGCGCGAGGTGCTTGCCGGACTGGTGCAGAAAATCTGCTCGGGGCGCACCGGGCAGCCCGAGGTAAAAAAGAAAAGTTTCCATCCAGCGCTGGGCGTGAGCTGTGCCGCGAGCCCTCAGTTTCTGGCGTCCTCGCCCCTCAGCCCAATGCCGACGAGCGGGTCCTCCCAGACGTCTTGTTCAGCCTGCTTCCTGGGGGGCAGCGGGTAGGAGCGGCGAGAGAGAAAGAGTTCGCGGGTAGGATGACCGCTCGGGAGCTTCTCTTGGAGGCGCTCTGCTACGATCTCGCGCATCCTCGTGGAGAAGAGGTGCCCCCCTACCCGGTTGAGGTGGTCGCCGTTCTTGTAATGCTTGACCGGTTGAGAAGAGAGCTCCTCGTAGTAGCGGAGGTCTACGTAGACGACGTTGTCCCGCTCGCGGTCCATCACGCTGGCGTAGTAGGCAGGTGTACACTCGACGTTGCTGCCCGGCCGGTTGTTGAAATCCTCCATGTGGTCCACATAGGCCGGGTGCGAGGTATGAGTGAAGAAGACCGTAACCACGTCAGGCCCCAGGGTGTCCGCGATGCGGTTCATCAGCGTCTCTCCGATCTCACACACGTCGGGACGGACCTCCATGAGTTCGGCTCGCTTCTGAATCCGTGCGGTTGCCACCTCGAGCCCATTGGCTGCGATACTGTCAGCGGTCAACCGCTCGGGACGTAGCCGTTCCAGGTAGAACCGGGTGCCGTTCGTAGTGCGGACATAGTTCGTGTTGGATGGGTCGCGCAGTTTGTCGATCACGCCTTCCCAACTGTCGGGACGGGAAATCGGCCAGAAGCGGGCCTGGAGCATGGTCTTCCAGTCGAACTGCACGGTCTCAAAGTCGTCGCGGAGCGGGCGAAAGTAGGTCAGGCCGCGGACGCGCTGCCCGAAGACGTACGTTTCGAGGCGGCGCTCCTCCCCAATGGGCGCGGCGAGGTTGTCGCCGTACGAGGCCATCGACGCCGGCAGGAAGACGAACTTCACGTTCGGCATGCGGTCCGCCACTGTCTGGAGGATGTAGCTGGCCTGGAAGTAGTCCATCCCGCCGCGCCAGAGGTGCAGGCCGTCCAGGCCGAGGGCGTAGAAGTCCACCGAGCTGGTGTGCGACGGGCCGACGGAGATAGCCTCGAAGCGCGAGCCTTCCTCGTTGACCAAGAGGGCCCGGTCCATGTTGATGCTGTAGACGGGCTCGATGCGCTCGCTGGCGTAGTACAGTGCGGCCAGCGTGCCGAGGAAGAGCACGCCGAACAGCGCCAGCTTCAGCGCCACGCTGCGCGGCGACACGTCTTCGTCGGCCGGCCGGTCGTCGCCGACGGGGCCGTCGGCGAGAAACTCACGGGAGAGGTCCTGGGAGGCCATGGCAGCAGCGGTTCGGGTCCGCCGGAGGCTAGAACTGGAAGTAGATAAACTCCTGGGCTCCGTACTCGCCGAGCATCAGGATGGCGAGCACGAGGGCAGCGTAGATCGGGAAGCGCACCCAGGCCGGGCGGCGCTTCAGGAACGAGCGTATGTTCTCCCGCAGTTCGATCAGGTCCACCAGGAGCAGTACGGCAATCGAGACGAGCAGCAGCAGGAACTCGTAGTTGTTGATCCCCACGACGACCTCGGTACTCGTCAGGCTGAACAGGTGGCTGAGCATCGTCCAGGCGTCGGTCATCGTGGTGGCCCGGAAGAAGATCAGGCTTAGGATGATGAGGTGGAACCCGACGAGGGTGCGGATGAAGCGGCGCGGCGTGGGGATGATCCAGGTCTGGAGGCGCTGCCAGAGCGTGGGCGGGAGGGCGACGCCCATTTGCTGCACCGTCTCCGTCCTAGGCTTGAACCGGGCGAAGGCCGCCTCAGCCCGGTCCCAGAGACCGTTCCGAAAGGTGGCGGTCAGCGCGGCGAAGGCGAGGTAGACGCCGTTGACCACGCCCCACATCACAAACGTCCAACTCGCCCCGTGCCACAGCCCGCACACGGCGAGGACGAAGAACGTGTTGAACCCCCAGCGCCACTTCGGCACCCGGCTGCCGCCCATCGGGAAGTAGAGGTAGTCCCGGAACCAGGTCGTGAGGCTGATGTGCCAGCGCCGCCAGAAGTCGGCGATGTCGATGGCGTAGAGCGGCTGGCGGAAGTTCTTCATCAGCTCGTAGCCCATCACCCGCGCCGCGCCGCGCGCGATGTTGGTGTAGCCCGCGAAGTCACAGTAGATCTGCACCGCGAAGATGACGATCGCCAGGTACGTCGTCCAGCCCACGTAGGCTTCGGGGTTGGCGTAGACCGTCCCGACGTACAGCGCTGCCCGGTCGGCGATGACCACCTTCTGGAAGAACCCCCACGCCATCAGCTTGAGGCCGTCCGCCGCGAGGCTCCACCGGAACGGGTGGCGCTCCCGGAACTGCGGCAGGAGCGACTGGCTCCGCTCGATGGGCCCAGCCACGAGCTGGGGCCAGAAGCACACGTAGACGGCGAAGATGCCGAGGTGGCGCTCCGCCTGCTGCCGACCCCGGTAGACGTCGATCGAGTAGGCCAGCGTCTGGAACGTGTAGAACGAGATGCCGACCGGCAGCAGGATGTCGAAGGCCGGCATGTCCACGAAGATGTTGAACGGCCGGAACGCCTCCTCCACACTCTCGCCGAAGAAGTTGGCGTACTTGAAGAAGAAGAGGATGCCGAGGTTCGAGCATAGGCTCATCAGCAGGAACGGCCGCCGCTCGGCCCGCGTCTCGCGCCGGCCCATCGCCCGCCCCGCCGCATAGTCGATCAGCGTCGAGGCCATGATGAGGGCGAGGTACTCGAGCTTCCAGCAGGCGTAGAAGTAGTAGCTCGAGGCGAGGAGGAACGTCCAGCGCCACCGGTAGGGGATGGCAAAGTAGAGCGCGACGACGACGGGAAAGAAAACGACGAAGTCGATGGAGTTGAATAACATGGCAGGCGCCCGTGCCGTGCTGGCTGGAGGGAAGAAAGGCCTAAGCCGGGATAATAGAATCGGCTGGAAGCCGACGTGCGTTAAAATACTTCCAGGACAGAGGATTGCCAGGGGGCGACGGGCAGAGGGGCTACGCAACACGTCTGCGGCAGGCGGCGCACCGTATACTCCATCTCCACCAGCCGCTGCGCTCATGCCCCGCCTCGCCCTGCCGCTCGTCCTCCTGCTCGCCGCCCAGCCCGTGACCGCCCAGCCCGCCGACCCTCCGCCCGTCGTCCTCGCCATCCACGGCGGGGCGGGCACGATCGAGCGGGGCAGCATGACCCCCGAGCGCGAGGCCGCGTACCGCGCCGCGCTCGAAGCCGCGCTCCGGGCCGGGTTCGAGGTGATCGAGAACGGCGGCTCGGCGGTTGACGCCGTGGCAGCGGCGATTCCGCCGATGGAAGACGCGCCGCTGTTCAACGCCGGGCGCGGAGCCGTCTTCACGAGCGAAGGCACCGTCGAGCTCGACGCCTCGATCATGGACGGAGCCACGCTCGGGGCCGGGGCCGTGGCGGGCGTGACGACCCTCAAAAACCCCGTCCTCGCGGCCCGCCTCGTGATGGAGCAGTCGCCGCATGTGATGCTGACCGGCTCCGGGGCCGAGGCCTTCGCCCGCCAGCACGGGCTGGAGGAGGTCGAGAACGCCTACTTCCACACCGAGCGCCGGCGGGCCGCCCTTCGGCGCGTGCAGGAGCGCGAGCGCTCCGAGAGCGGCTTTCGCCTCACCGATCCCGAGGCGTGGCAGATGACCGGCACTGTCGGGGCCGTCGCCCTCGACCAAGCGGGCCACCTCGCCGCCGCCACCTCGACCGGTGGAATGACCAACAAGCGCTTCGGCCGCATCGGCGACTCGCCGGTCATCGCCGCCGGCACCTATGCCGACGACCGGACCTGCGCCGTTTCCGCAACGGGCCACGGCGAGTACTTCATCCGCCTCGCCGTCGCCCACGACATCTCGGCCCGGATGCGGTACCTCGGCGAGACAGTCGAACAGGCTGCCACCACCGTCATCCACGAGACGCTGACCGACCTCGGCGGTACCGGCGGCGTGATCGCGCTCGACGCCGCCGGCAACGTGGCGATGCCGTTCAACACGGCGGGCATGTACCGCGGCACGATCGACGCCGAGGGCACCGTGACCGTAGAGATCTACCGCGACTGACAGCGTGGGCGCAGCCCCGTGGGGGCACGGCGGTGCCGTGCCCGTCCGCCGCACCATGACCGAGCCAGGGCGCAGCACTGCTGCGCCCCTACGGTTTGCCTCCTGCTTCTCATGCCATGCCCTACGACCTCGACGACGCCACCGCCCACCTCGCTGCGGCCGACCCGGCCATGGCGAGCCTGATCGCGTTCGCGGGGCCATGCCGGCTCGTGATCGGGGGGATGGACAGCCCGTTTCAGTCGCTGCTCCGGGCGATTGTATATCAGCAGCTCTCCGGCAAGGCCGCCGGGAAGATCCACCGCCGCCTCCTCGACCTCTTCCCCGGCGAGCACCCGGACCCGGACGAGATCCTCGACACGCCGCTCGCAGACCTGCGGTCGGTCGGCCTGTCGAACGCAAAGGCGGCGGCGGCCCACGACCTCGCCGCGCGCACGCTCGACGGGACGGTGCCGGACCTCGGTGCGCTGGAGGCGATGACCGATGCCGAGATCGTCGAGCGGCTGACGGCGGTGCGCGGAGTCGGGCCGTGGACGGTGGAAATGCTGCTGATCTTCCAGCTCGGCCGGCCGGACGTGCTGCCGGTGACCGACCTCGGCGTGCGCAAAGGGGCGGCGCGGCTCTTCGGTCTGGACGACCTCCCAGCGCCTAAAGAACTGCGCACAGCGGGCGAGGCGTGGCGGCCCTACCGGAGCGTGGCGAGCTGGTACCTCTGGCGCGCCGCCGACACCGACGAGTGGTTCGCACCGGCACCCCGCAAGAAAATCAGCCGCCCGAGGTTGCGCTAGGCCCGGTGCCGCGTCTAGTGCCTCGAACCCAACCCAGATCCGATGCGCTGCGCCGGCCTGCCTGTTCTCTTCCTCCTGGCGACCTCGGCCGCCCTCGCGGCCCAGCCCGCTGGCGGTTTGCCTGCCGACACACTCTTCGCGTGGCAGACCTACGGGCAGGAGGCCCAGGTCCGCGTCCAGACCTTCGCCTCGGACGACGACCGCCGCCCGCACACGGTCGTCGTCGACGAACTCGCCTCGAACCGCGACCTCGTCACGGACGACGTGCGCTACTTCGTCGACACCCTCGGCCGCTCGCTCGGGCTCGACCCCACCGGGGCGACGTTCGTGTTCCGCTTCAGCGGCCGGAGCTTCCACGCCGACGCCGGGCGGGGAAAGACGTTGCTGCTGCGCGCGACGTTCAGCCGGACCAAGTCCGGCGCGCTCGGGGCACCGGCGTGGCGGCTGCTCACCCGCGACGAACTCGCCGACTTGACCGACCGGGCCCTGTACTGACGGCGAGCAGGCAGAGCCCTAAAGTGGATCTTTGCGCCGCTTTCTTCGTGTAAAAGGCATCTGACGGAAACGGACACTGAACCCCTGAGGCTCTCGCATGACAGGCTCCTCCACGCTGGACGCCCAAGAACTCGATCTCGACAAACTCTCCGAAGACACGCGCATCTCGAAGCAGACACTCGTGCGGTGGTCAGACCGGGGGCTGATTGACGCGGAGCTGGCGTGGGGGATTTCGGACGACAACGAGGAGACGCGGCTGATCCGCATCACGCCGCGCTCGCTCGACTTCCTGCGAGGCTTCGCCGAAGAGTACCGCGAGGATACGGTCAGCCGCACCGAGGCGCGGCGCATCCTCAAGATGATCGACCGGGGGCAGGTCCAGAAGCTGCTCCGGCAGGGCGACCTCACCTCGAAGAAGATCGAGGACGAGACGCGCGTGCTGATCGGCAGCGTAGAGGACTACCTGATGGGACTGGAAGGCGACGGCGAAGCCGCATAATCGGGTCACCGCGGCGTTGTCCCGGCGCGGCGCTGGGCACCAGTGCGGTGCCCCCGTGCCGTATACTCCCGCCTTTTGCCCACCACCTCGTCCGTCCCGATGCGTCTCCGCCTCGCCGCCGCTCTCGCCCTCTGCGTTCTCCTCGCCGGGTGCGACACCACCGATCCCGAGCCCCCTGTTTCGCCCGACGACGTGGCGGGACTCTACGATCTGACCGAGTTCCAGTTTGATCCGCAAGCCGGTGCCATTGCCGACGCCGACGTGCTGGACCGACTCGAACCGGGCGCGACGATAGACCTGCTCAACACGCAGCGCGGCGGCCAATTCCAGCTTCGCTACCAGTTCGCCGGCGAACTGCCTGACATTATCAGCGGGGACTTCGCGGTGACGCAGGGCAACGTGACCCTGACTGTGCGCGAGCAGGACCGCGCATCGCTCCCCGGCCTGCTGCTCGACCCCGAGATCGTCTTCGTGCGCGAGAGCGAGACGGTGCTTTCGCGGAGCGTCACCAAGTCCGTCAACCTCGAAGCGTTCGACGCGGACGCCTACGGCGGGGCCGGGCTGACGGACGTGCGGGGGACGCTCACGGTCCGGCTCGTCCAGCGGGAGCCGTAGCATGGAGGCCACGGGCCCAGTTCCCTCACTGCGAGCGCGCCTCGGCGGGCTGCTGCAGCTGGCGCGCCCGCTCAACGTGGTGATGTTCTTCGCGGGCGTCGCCCTCGGCGGGCTCCTGGCGTCGGGGCTGGAGGCGTTCGCGGGGCAGAACACGACGCGGATCAGTCTGGCGATGGTCAGCGCCGCCCTCATTGGCGCTGCGGCGAATGCGATCAACGACCTGTTCGACCTGGAGATCGACCGGGTGAACCGGCCGGGGCGACCGCTGCCGTCGGGGCTGGTGCCGCTCCGGGCAGCGCGAGCGCTGTGGGCGACGGCCTCGGCGCTCGGCGTCGGGCTGAGCGCGTTTCTGTCGTGGGCGCACCTCGGCATCGCGGCAGCTTCGGTGGGGCTGCTCTGGGGGTACAGCCGGTGGCTCAAGCGCACGCCGCTGGTCGGCAACCTCGCCATTGCCCTCGTGCTCGGGCTGGCGATCTTCTACGGTGGCCTAGCCGTCGCACCGTTCGGCGAGACCTTCGGCTGGCGTGCGGCCCTCCTCGGCGCGGCCTTCGCCTTCGGCTCGACGCTGGCCCGGGAGATCGCGAAAGACATCGAGGACGCGGCTGGCGACGAGGCCGGGGGCGCGCGGACGCTGCCGCTTGTCATCGGGGGTGAGGCATCGACGTGGGTCGCGGCGGTCGCTGTCGGAGGTACGCTTGCGCTGTTTCCGCTCGCGCTGACGGTTGGGCTGGGCGCGGACTTCTTCCTGCTGGCTCTGCCGGCGGCGGGGCTGCTGCTAGCCGCCGCGTGGTATCTTCTCAGCGCGCCGCCGGCGCGCCGCACCCGCCACGCAGGCGCGGCGAGCTCGCTCCTCAAGCTCGCCATGGTCGCGGGCATCCTGGCGCTCGCCGGGGCGCGGCTCATCGGCTGACGGCCCCGTGCCGCTTGTGACTTCGCGCCGCCTCGCGGCGGCTCACGCGTGAACGCCCCCGCGTGGGGCCTGTCCACCCATGCAACCATTCGATTCGGAGGCCGTCCTGCGCGCCCAGGCGGGCGACGAGGCGGCGCGGGCCGAACTGCTCGCCGACCTCGAACCCATCCTGCGCCGGTTCTTCCTGAGCCGCATCGGACAACGCCCCGACGTTGACGACCTCGTGCAAAACACGCTCGTCCGTGTCCACACCGGCCTGGAAGCGCTCCAGAACCCGGCCCGGCTCAAGGCCTTCGCGATGAAGGCGGCCGTGTTCGAGGTGCAGGACTTCTACCGGGGCCGCTACAGCGGGCGCGAGTACCTCTACGACCCGGACCAGCCGCCGCACGACCCGGCCGGTACCGAGGCCTCGGGCCTGCGCGTGGATATCGAACGCGCCCTCGCCGTGCTCACCCCGAAGGCGCGCCGCATCATCGAGCTGCGTGAGATGGGCTACCCCTACAAAGACATCGCCGAGATGGTAGAGACCACCGAGGCGGCCGTCAAGATGCAGGTCAAGCGGGCCTTCGAGCGGCTGCGCGGCGTGCTGACGCTGCTGCTGCTGTGCTACACCTCCCTCGCCTCGGGCTGAAGACTATGGCCGACCGTTACGATCCGACCCTTTTCGACGCACTCGACCCGGCCGAGCAGGACGCGCTGCGCAGCGCCCTCGGTGACGAGGCCGACGCCGCCGAGGCGCTCGCGCTCTGGACGGCCCTCCGTGCCCACCTCGGAGCCGAGCTTCGGCGCGACCTCCCGGAGTTCGACCTCCTCCTGCTCTGGGCGCTCGGCGAGGACGACCCGGCCGTGCTAGCCCCGGAAGAGGAAGCCCGGCTGATCGCCGCGCGCCCGGCTCTCGAAGCAGCGCTGGGTGCCCACCCGGCGCTCGGCGACATCGTCCGGCGGGTCCGCGCCGACCGCGCTGCGTTCGACGCGGCGTGGGACGAGGCAGAGCAGACTGCAGAGCCGCCGTCGCCGCTTGCAGAGCGCGCCCCGGACCGGCGGCCCGCGCGCGCCTCCGGTGCGCGCCGCTGGGTGTGGCGCTCGGCCGTCGCGCTGTCGGTCGCAGCGTTTGCGGCGGTGCTCGTGTTCATCCTCCAGCGCGATGCCGGGTTCGAGACCTACCGGACCGGGGCCGGGGAGACCGAGACCGTAGCGCTGGCCGACGGCTCGACGGTGCTCCTGGCCGAAGCGTCCCGGCTGATGGTCGACACGGAGGACGACGGCGAGCGGCGCGTCCGGCTGACCGGCGAAGCGCTCTTCGAGATCCTCCCCAACGGCGAGCCCTTCGTTGTCGAGACGGCGACGGCGCTGACGACGGTGCTCGGGACGACCTTCGGCGTGACGGCGAACGACGTCGAGACGGAGGTCGTGCTGGCGAGCGGGTCGGTGGAGCTGGCGACGCGGCTGGAGGCCGGGCAGTCGGTGCGGCTGGAGCCGGGGCACCGCAGCCGGGTCGTCGGGGCGCAGGCTCCCGAGCCGCCGACGCGGACGGACATCGCCGAGGCCCTCGCCTGGACGGGCACCTGGCATTTCCAGGCCACGCCGCTGGGCGACATCGCCGAGCGCCTGAGCGCGCACTACGCTGTGCCGATCAACGTCCACCCGTCGCTCGCGGCGGACCGGGTGACGGGGCCGTTCTCCTCCCGCCAGCCGGTCGCCGAGACGCTGCGCACTCTGGCCGTCGCGCTCGACGCCCAGGTCGAGGGCGACGAGGCGAACGGCTACCGGATCGTCCCCGCCCGCTAGCGGTAGGTGCGCCGGTCCGTGGGGCTAGGAGAGGTCATAAACGCGAGGTTTGGCGCGTTGAATGGGCGCGCCGTTTGCTGTCTGCACCCTCGTAACCCGCTGCCCTCCGATCCGTTTACTGCGCCATGCGCTGCCTTGCCCTCGTCTTGCTGCTCGGATGCGCCGCGCTCGCGGCCCCGGAGGCACGCGGGCAGGCGATCCGGCTAGCGGCGGACCGGACCCCGCTGGCCTCGGTGCTCCAGCAGCTCGCCTCGCAGACCCGGGTGGACATCGTCTACGCGCAGCGGCTCGTTGAGGGGCGCGCCGTGACCGGGCGCTACGTCGGCGACGACCCGGAGCAGGCGCTCGCCACGGTCCTGCGCGGCAGCGGGCTCCGGGCGGAGCAGTTGCGGCCCGGGCAGTACGTCATCGTCCGCGCCTACCCGACGCCGGGGCTGGAGCCGGAGGCCTACCGCGGCACGCTACGCGGGACGGTCGTGGACGCGGAGACGGGCGAGGTTTTGCCGGGCGCGCACGTCCTCCTCGTAGGGCTGGACCTCGGCACCGCGACGAACCCGGCGGGCTACTTCGCGCTGCCGAACCTCCCGGCGGGCTCGTACCGCGTCCGGGTCTCGTACATCGGCTACCGGCCCGTCGTGCAGGAACTGGCCGCCTATCCCGAGTCGTCGGAGTTGCCGCCTGTGATCCGGCTGCGCCCGCAGGTCCTCTCCACCGACAGCGAAGCGCTCGTCGAGGTCTCCGAGAGCGAGCGGACCGACCTGCTGCCGGTGCCGGGCAGCGATGCCCTCGACGTGCGGCAGGCAGGGGCGGTCCCGGCGTTCCTCGGCGAGAGCGACGTGTTCCAGGCGCTCGAGTGGCTCCCCGGCGTCGGGCGCTCGGGTGAGGCCGGCGGCGAGATGGTCGTCCGGGGGGCCGAGCCGCATTTCAACCGCTACCTCCTCGACGGCGCACCGATCATCCATCCGTGGCACACGTTCGGGCTGTTCTCGACCTTCCAGACCGAAGCGCTCAAGAGTGTCCGGCTCTACAAAGGCTCGCTCCCGGCCGAGTACGGCGGCGGCCTGTCGGCGGTGCTGGAGGTGGAGATGAAAGACGGCGACCGGGACGACGCAGCGGGGAGTGCCACGCTCAGCCCGGTGTCGCTGCGCGCCGTGAGCGAGGTCCCGCTCGGCAAGGGCGCGTCGCTCATGCTCTCCGGCCGCCGGACCTACCTCGACCTGCTGCTGTCGTCGCGCTTCCGGCCCGGCACGTCTGTCTTCGGAGAAGGCCGGGACGCGTCGGAAGACCAGGGCCTGGGGTACCACTTCTACGACCTCAACGCCAAGGTGACGCTGCGGCCCTCGCCGTACCACCGCTTCTCGCTCAGCCTCTACGAAGGCGGCGACGCCCTCGACACCGCCGTGCCGCTGGCCTCGCGCCTGGCCTCTGACGCTGAGCCCTCCGACGCGCGGCTGACCTATGACTGGGGCAACCGCGTCGTCTCGGCGCGCTACCGGTGGCTCGCCAGCCGCCGTCTGTTCGTGACCTCGACGGGCTACTACTCCCGCTACCGCGCCGACGAGCAGGTGCTCGCGCCCTCCGCCACCTCGGCGTCCGTCGACAGCGACTACCGGGTGCGCTTCGCTGAGGCCGGCCTCACGGTCGACGCCGACTACTACTACTCGCTCGAACACCAAGTCCGGGCCGGGCTGCGCCTCGTCGGGCGGACGTTCGAGAGCCGGCTCGGGGAGACCCTGCTCGACACGCTCGCGGCGGGCATGACGGGCAGCGAGCAGAACGCGTCGGTGCAGGCCGTCGAAGCCGTCGCCTACCTGCAGGACACCTGGCAGCCGAACGCGCGGTGGCAGGTGCAGCCGGGGCTGCGGGTCGAGGTCTTCGGCCTCGGGCCGTACGTCTCGGTCAGCCCGCGCCTCAACGTGCGCTACGTCGTGGCGCGGGACCAGCTGTTCCTGAAGGCCGGGGTGAGCCGGCAGGTGCAGTACCTCCACCGTCTCCGCGACCGCTACTCGTTCACCTACGACCTCGCCGCGAGCCGGTGGATTCCCGCGAGCGAGGCGGTGCGCCCGGCCGTCGGCTGGCAGGCCGCCGCCGGCCTCGACGCCACCCCTGCGCGCTGGCTCGCGCTCGGCCTCGACCTCTACGGCCGTTTCCACGACGGCATCCTGCTGCCCACCGACGCGGCGGGCGAGGCCAGCGAGGTGCCGGGGGCGCTGCTGGCAGACTACGCCGCCGGGTCGGGCCGCGCGTTTGGGATCGAAGCCTCGGCGGAGGCCGAGCGCGGCGCGTGGCGGCTCGGGCTGTCGTACGCCTTCGCCCGGTCGCAGGAGCGCCCGCTCGGCGCGGTCTACCGGCGGGCGAGCTACGACGCACCCCACACGGCCAAAGCACTCCTGCAGGGGCAGATCCAGCGGTGGACCGTCTCGCTCGCTGCGACGGCGCGGAGCGGCTACCCCGTCACCGTGCCCGTGACGGAACTCGGCGCGCAGGGCCGGGCCGGGGTCAACAACGGGCGGCTGCCGGTCTACGCCCGCGTGGACCTTGCCGTGGGCTACGGCTTCCGGGCGCTCGGGCTGGACTGGGACGCGAGCCTCCAGGCCTACAACCTCCTCAACCGCCGCAACACGGTCGGGCGGCAGGCCGACCCGGACGCCTCGGCGGTGCAGACGACCCAGGTCTACGGCCTCCCGATCCTCCCGATGGGCAGCCTCAAGGTGCAGTGGTAAGGGCCGAAGATGTCCGACGTGGAGGGCCAGGAGGGAGCCGTAGGGGCGAACGGCGTTCGCCCGAGGGAGGGCAGCACCGTTAAGTTCGGCCCACTGCCCTCTGCCAGCCGCCCCGATGCGACCGAAGCAAGACCTCACCGATGACGAGCCGGAGCGCGATCTCCGACCGGGCGCGATCACCCGGCTCGTACAGCAGCAGCGCAACGCCGAGCGCGTCTCCGTCTTCATCGACGGCACCTTCGCCTTCGGCCTCGCGCTCGACCTCGCGGTGCGCGCCGGTCTGCGCAAAGGGCAGCCCCTCACCGTCGAAGCGCAGCAGGCTCTCCTCGACGACGAAGAGCGGCTCAGGGCAAAGGCGGCGGCGCTCGACTACATCGCCTACCAGGCGCGCACCGAGGAGGAGGTCCGCCGCAAGCTCGCCCGCAAAGGCTTCCCCGACCACGTCGCCGACGAGGCCGTCGCCCGCATGCGCGAACTGGGCTACCTCGACGACGAGGCCTACGCCCGGGCCTACGCGCGCGGTCGCCTCGCCGGGCGCGGCCACGGTCCGCAGCGCATCCGCAGCGACCTCCGCAAGCGCGGCGTAGCCTCGAAGACTATCGACACGGTCCTGGACGAGGTCGTGGAGCAGGACGACCTCCGCGAGGCAGCGCTCCAGCACGGGCGCAAACGCTGGGTCCGGCTCCAGCGCGAAGCGGACCCGCGCAAGCGCCGGAAGAAGCTCTCCGACTTCCTCGTGCGCCGGGGCTACGGCTTCGACCTCATCCGCGAGGTCGTCGAGACGCTGGAGGCAGAGGACGGTGGGGCGGAGGATGGGTGACAGTGAGACGGTAGACGGTGAGACACAGCATCGTAGGGGCGAGGCGTGCCTCGCCCTGGCCGGGGATAGCACTACAGTCTGTCGGGTCTTCTCGTCGGGGGTTGACAACACGGCTGAAGATATCGTATCATCGTATATCGTATTTATACGATAAATCAAATGCCCACAGTCAAAACCGACGTCTTCGACCCGGCCGACGTGGCCCTTGCGGCGCGGCTCAAGGCGCTCGCCCACCCGGCCCGCCTCGGTATCCTCCGCACGCTCGCCGAGCGCGACACCTGCCTCTGCGGCGACCTCGTCGAGGTCCTTCCGCTCGCGCAGGCGACCGTCTCGCAGCACCTCCGGGCGCTCCGCGAGGCCGGGCTGATCCAGGGCGAGACCGACGGCCCGCGCTCGTGCTACTGCCTCGACGCGGACGCACTCCGGCGCGTCCACGAGACGGTCGAAGCGCTCTTCGGCGGGCTCGACTGCCGGTGCGACTGCTGCGGCTGATCCTATCCACCCAGACCTGTGAGGTACGCCATGCTGAACCACACCCAGGCCGCCACCTGCGACTGCGAGTGCGACTGCTGCGCGGACGACTGCTGCGGCGGCAACGGTTGCGACTGCGACTGCTGCTGAACCCACGGCAGCGAACCGCGATGGGGAGGGCACGGGACGCCGTGTCCTCCTCTGCTGTGTTCTGCGCTCGCCCATGCCGCTCCGCGACGCCGTCCGGGACTGGACCGAGGCGTTCGTCGACGAGCGTACGGGGTAACATGGTGGTTACATCGAGGTAATGCAAGGGTAACAAAAACATGAGTGCGGGCAGGCTAGGTTCTGGCCTCTGCGAACCTCAACCTGTTACCCGCCATGTCCCGCTTGCTACGCCTCGCCCTCCTGCTCTGCCTCGCCGCGCCTGTCGCCGCGCAGCCGAGCCTGACCCTCGACCTCCTCGGCACCTTCGCCACCGGCATCTTCGACGACGGCGCGGCCGAGATCGTCGATTACGACCCGGTCACGCAGCGCCTTTTCTTCGTCAACGCGGCCGACACCGAGGTCGTCGCGCTCGACGTGTCGGACCCGGCGGTGCCGGTCGAGGCGTTCAGGGTCGACGCGTCGGCGTTCGGCGGGGGGGCCAACAGCGTGGCGGTCAAGAACGGGCTCGTCGCGCTCGCTGTCGAGGCCGACGTAGCGCAGGACCCCGGCCAGGTTGTTTTCTTTGACACCGATGGCGGTTTCCTCGGCGCGGTTGGCGTCGGAGCGCTGCCGGACGGGCTCGCCTTCTCGGCCTCGGGCCGCTACGTGGTCGTCGCCAACGAGGGCGAGCCGAGCGACGACTACCTCGCGGACCCAGAAGGCTCCGTCTCGGTGATCGACCTCCAGAACGGAGTCGGAGGTGCAGTCGTGGCGAACGCGACCTTCGAGGCCTTCAACGAGGGCGGGCCGCGCTTCGGCGAGGTCGAGGCTGCCGGTCTCCGCATCTTCGGGCCGGGCGCGAGCGTGGCCCAGGACCTGGAGCCGGAGTTCGTGACGGTCGAGGGCGACGAGACCGCGTTCGTCTCGCTCCAGGAGAACAACGGCCTCGCGGAGATCGACCTCGCGACGGCCAGCGTCACGGCCCTCTACGGCCTCGGCACGAAGAACCACAACCTCCCCGAGAACGCGCTCGACGCCTCGAACCGCGACGACGGGGTCAACATCCAGTCCTGGCCCGTCGTCGGGTACTACCTGCCGGACGCCGTGGCGAGCTACCAGGTCGGCGGCCAGACCTACCTCGTGACGGCCAACGAGGGCGACGCGCGCGACTACGACGCGTTCTCCGAGGAGGAGCGCGTCGGCGACCTCGCGCTCGACCCGGCCGCCTTCCCCGACGCGGCCACGCTGCAGCTCGACGAGAACCTCGGGCGGCTCAAGATCACCACGACCGCCGGCGACGTGGACGGCGACGGCGACTTCGACCGGCTCTTCGCCTACGGCGCGCGCTCGTTCTCGATCTTCCAGCCCAGCGCTTCCGGCCTCGACCTTGTCTTCGACAGCGGCGACGACTTCGAGCAGATTACCGCCGCCGCGTTCCCCGACGACTTCAACGCGACGAACGACGAGAACGGCTCGTTCGACGACCGGAGCGACGACAAGGGGCCGGAGCCGGAAGGCGTCGCGATTGGCGAGATGAACGGGCGAGCCTACGCCTTCATCGGCCTGGAGCGCATCGGCGGCGTCGTGACCTACGACGTCACCGACCCCGAAGCGCCGATGTTCATGGACTACACCAACAACCGCGACTTCGCGGGCGATGCCGAGGCGGGTACGGCGGGCGACCTCGGCCCCGAGGGACTCCGCTTCATCAGCGCCACCGACAGCCCGACGGGTCAGCCCCTCCTCGTGGTCTCGAACGAAGTCAGCGGGACGGTCTCGATTTTCGGCCTCGCAGGCGGCACCCCTCCGGCCGTGACGATTGACGTTGAGCCGACGGCAACGCCGGTCGTGATCCCGGCCGAGGGCGGGCGCTTCGCCTTCCGCGCCCTCGTCACCAACACGACGGGTGAGACGCAGTCCGTCCAGGCCTGGACCGAAGCTACGTTCCCCGACGGCTCCGTCAAGCAGCCCTCCGGCTCGAACGATCTCCTCGGTCCGGTGACCGTTGTCCTCGCCCCCGGCGAGACCCTCGCGCGGGAACTGCTCCAGACGGTCCCCGGCGCGATCCCGGCGGGCGACTACGTCTACACGGCCCGCGTCGGCGCTTTCCCCGACGCCCCGATCAGCAGCGACAGCTTCGGCGGCGTGAAGGTAGCAGACCGTCAGGCTGGTACTCCGGTTGCCGGGTGGCGTGTGCTCGACGCGGCGACGGGCACGTCGGTCGAAGCGGGCGACGTGTGGCAGGGCGCGGGCAGCGTGATAGCGTCCTCGTCATCGGTGCCGAGCGTGTTCAGTCTATCGCCAGCCTACCCGAACCCGTTCCGGCAGGTGACCGAGGTCGCGCTCGCCGTGCCGGTGGCGAGCGAAGTGCGGGTGTCGGCCTTCGACGTGCTCGGGCGGCGCGTGGCTCTGCTGCTCGCGGGCGAGGTCGAGGCAGGGACGCACCGGGTGGCATTCGACGGCTCTGGGTTGCCGAGCGGGGTGTACCTCGTGCGCGCCGAGGCGGCGGGCTTCGCCAAGGCGCAGCGCGTGACACTCGTGCGCTAGAGCGTGTTATGGACTCGGTCAGGTCTCAGCTTTTCTGCCCAAGACGCCCGTCATTCCCGCGCAGGCGGGAATCCACGCCACGATGGCACCGCGTGCCGACGCTGCATGGATTCCCGATCTGGGTCGGGAATGACTC
>JBCDKT010000062.1 GCA_038746285.1 Bacteroidota bacterium | reverse complement strand
CCACTGTCCCACTGTCCCACTGTCCCACTGTCCCACTGTCCCACTGTCCCACTGTCCCACTGTCCCACTGTCCCACTGTCCCACTGTCCCACTGTCCCACTGTCCCACTGTCCCACTGTCCCACTGTCCCACCGGATTCGCAGGACCTCAACAGGTCAGAACGGCCGCTCAGCATTATATTCCGGCAGCCATTCGCCACGTCCCGGAGCCCGGGGTGCGGCGTTCTTTTTTGTTGGGGACGACACCGACCCACTCATGGACAAGCCTGTTTACCTCACCGAGGAAGCACTCGAAAACCTGAAGGACGAGCTTCGCACCGCCAAGACCAAAGGGCGGCAGGAGATCGCGCAAGAAATCGCCGAGGCGCGCGCCCAAGGCGACCTCTCGGAGAACGCCGAATACGACGCCGCCAAAGAAGCGCAGGGGCACCTCGAGGCCCGCATCGCCAAGCTCGAAACGACGATTGCGAACGCGCGCATGGTCGACGAGAAGCAGATCGACACCTCCAAGGTGTTCATCCTCTCGAAAGTCCGGGTGATGAACAAGAAGTCGAAGAAGGAGGCGACGTACACGCTCGTCTCGGCCGAGGAGGCGGACATGGCGAAGGGCAAGATTTCGGTCGCCAGCCCGGTCGGCAAGAGCCTGCTCGGGCACGAGGTCGGCGACGTGGTGGAGGTGACGGTACCTGCCGGGAAGATCCCGTTCGAGATCCTAGAAATCAGCCGGTAGGGCACTTTTAGGTTTCGGATTTCAGATATCGGATCGCGTGCCTGCCGAGACATTCCAACTCCCCGGTCCGACATCCATCGTCGGCCGCGTGCTGCTCTGGCCGGTCCTCGCAGTGCTGACGTTCTACGGCCTGTGCACGCTCTGGCTCGTGGCGATGCTCGTCGTGCCGCCGCCGGTGACCTCGGTGCAGATCCAGCGCCAGATCGAGGCCGTGTTTGAGGAGGGCGACTTTGACTTTCGCTACACGCCCGTCTCTGGGGCCGCCATCTCGGAGCAGGCTGGGCGCGCCGCCGTCGCCGCCGAGGACACGCGGTTCTACACCCACGGCGGGATCGACTGGGAGGAGATCGAGAAGGTCCGCGCCGACGCCGCCCGGCGCGGCGTGGCACCGCGCGGGGCCTCGACCATCACCCAGCAGCTCGTCAAGAACCTCTTCCTGACGACGCACCGCTCGTACATCCGCAAAGGACTCGAAGTACCCCTCGCCTACCTCGCCGAGCTGATCCTGCCGAAAGAGCGGATTCTGGAGCTGTACCTCAATGTGATCGAGTGGGGGCCGGGCGTCTTCGGGATCGAGGCGGCGGCGCAGCATCATTACGGCATCTCGGCGGCGGACCTGTCGCGCGAGCAGGCGGCCCGCCTCGCCGCCTGTATCCCCAACCCGCGCGCCCGCACCCCGCAGCAGATGGGTAGCTACGCCGGGACGATCCTCACCCGGATGCGCCAGATGGGCTGGTGAGCCGAGTGTCGAGTTACGAGCGACGAGCGACGAACGGGAGTCTTTCTCGTCGTTCGACATCCGCACCTCAACGTTATGCCTGATTTTCGAAGTGATACCGTGACCAAGCCGACGCCTGCGATGCGGCAGGCGATGGCCGAGGCCGAGGTCGGCGACGACGTGTTCGGCGAGGACCCGACCGTGGAGCGGCTGGAGGCGCGGGTGGCAGACCTGCTCGGCAAAGAGGCCGCCCTTTTCGTGCCAACCGGGGTGATGGGCAACCAGCTCGCCATTAAGGTTCACACCCGGCCGGGCGACGAGGTTGTGCTTGCCGAGCGGAGCCACGTCTTCCACTACGAAGCGGGCAGTCCGGCGGTCCTCTCCGGGGTTCAGCTTCGCCCCGTCGGCAACGCGCGCGGGATGCTCACGGGCGGCGACGTGCGCGCCGTCGTGCGCGGGCGCTACGACTGGGAGCCGCGCACTCGGCTCGTCTGCCTCGAAAACACAGTCAACAAGGCCGGCGGCGTGGTCTATCCGCTGGACCTGGCGCACGAGGTCGCTGAGGCAGCGCGCGAGCACGGCCTGGCGCTGCACCTCGACGGGGCGCGGCTGTGGAACGCGGCCGTCGCCTCGGGGCACTCGGAGGCGGACCTCGCCGCGCCGTTCGACACCGTCAGCGTCTGCCTCTCGAAAGGGCTCGGCGCGCCGGTCGGGTCGATGCTGGCGGGCGAGACCGAGACGGTCCGGCTCGCCCGGCGCTACCGCAAGCTCTTCGGCGGCGGGATGCGGCAGGTGGGGATCCTCGCCGCCGCCGGCCTCCACGCCCTCGACTATCACCGGGCCGACCTCGCGGCGGACCACGCCCGCGCCCGCCGCCTCGCCGGGGCCTTCGCCGCACTCCCCGGCTTCGGGATCGACCCGGCCTCGGTCGAGACCAATATCGTCCTCGTCGAGACGAAGCAGCCCGCCGAGGTCGTGCTGGCCCGGCTCGCTGAGCACAGCGTCCAGATGGTGGCCTTTGGGCCGCACACCGTCCGCGCCACGACCCACCGGGACCTCTCGGACGCCGACCTAGACCGCACCCTAAACGTGCTCGCTGAGGCGTTTGGATAAGGAAACGACCGTCCTGCGTGTTGCATCAGTCGAGGCAAACGTGACAAATCTGTGTCGTCTGAAACTTCGGAGTCCGGTTCCCTATCCCATCGCTATCTTGCCGGTAAGAGGGGCTCATGGCTGACTGGTACGAAGTGTTCGACAACGAGCAGGTGCAGTTCGACACGCGCAAGTGGGTCGGACGGCTTGCGGGCGCGCTCGTCGTCGGGTTCGGGGCCGTCATCGGGCTGACGCCGCTCCTGCTGCTCTGGCTGCCCTCGGTCCTGCTCGTGATCGGCCTCGTCAGCGCGCTGCTGACGGCGATGGTGGTGGGGGCCTCCTACGCTTTCCTGCGGCTGCGGAGCGTGGTCTGGTGCGTCAAGCTCTCCGTGCACCGGGTCGTAGGGTACGACTACGCCCGGCGGCGGACGGTCCTCTCGTGGGACGAGATCGAGCGCGTCGAACTCGACGCGAACAGCCTGTCGATCGTGGCTTCGCCGACGGAGAAGCGGCCCGGCCGGGTGCTCCGCGTGCCCCATGTGTTCGCCGACTTCGCGCGTCTGAGCCACCGGACGGTCGAGTATGCCGAGTCGCACAGCCTCCCGGTGTGCGTCGAGGGCCGGCCGTGGCAACTCCTCGACCTGGAGGCGCTCTACCCTTTCCTCGCCGACACCCCCATAACGCAGCCGGCGACGCTGCGGCGCGGCCGCACCCTCGAAGGCGACGAAGAGGCGTAGCGACGCTACCCCTCGATCACCGCGCCGATCTCTTCGGCCCGCGCCTCGGCGTCGCGCTCGCCGATGGCGATGAGGTGGCGGAGGTAGTCCGGCTCGAAGAGCAGCATCGAGAGCCAGTCCGGGCTGCGGGTTTCGTGGGAGCCGAGGCCGCGCATCAGGAAGCGGAACGTCGCCGGCAGCTCGGGCTCGTAGCTGCCGGCGAGGCACCCGAGGTCTTCCGAAGGCCGGACCACGAGGAGGTCTACGGGCCGCAAGCCGCCGGGCTGCGCCGGCCGGCAGTCCTCGACGAGGTGCGAGATGCGGCGGAGCGTGGTGGCGTCCTGGTCGAGCAGGTCGAGGAAGATGCCGTTCATCAGGACGCCCGCGATCTGGGCCGGGGGCGGGTAGCCGATCGTCGCGGGGTTGGCGGCTTCGGCCGCCGTCCGGGCGTAGCGCGTCGAGACGGCGAGGACGCGCTCGGCCCCGAAGTGGAGCGCGGGCGACAGCGGGGCCGTCAGCCGGATGCCGCCGTCGCCGTACCACCCGCCGCCGGTGGGCGTGCGGACGGGAACGGCCGGGAAGATGAACGGCAGTGCGGCCGAGGCCATGACGTGCTCCACGCCGACGCACGCCTCAATGCTCTTGCGGTTGGGCAGGTCCCACGGCTCCAGGTCCCGCCCCTGCGTCCAGGTCACCGAGCGGCCCGTCGCGTAGTCCGTCGCCGTCAGCCCGAAGGCGCGGAGGCGGCCGTCGCGGATGTTCTGCCCGATGCCCTCGATGCCGCGGCCGTGCGGGTCGAGGTGCTGCCGGAGCAGGCGGTAGAGCGGGGTCGTGTCGACGAAGCCGTGCGCGCCCTGCCCGACCTCGCCGCCGGAGAGCAGGCGGCGCAGCCACCGCCACCCGATGCGGAACAGGCTCGGGCCGTCGGTGCGGAAGACCTGGTCGGTCGTCAGGTCGGTCCAGAGCCGGTGCAGGGCCTCGACCGCGTCGGGGAAGCTGCCGGGGTGACTGGCCAGCGAGACTGCGTTGATGGCTCCCGCCGAGACACCAGTGATGATGTCCGGCCGGAACGCGGGCCACTGCCGCGCCAGCCCCCGCATCACCCCGACCTGGTAGGCTGCGCGGGCCCCGCCGCCGCTCATCACGAGGGCGACGGAAGCCTGGGCGCGGGGCGCAGCGGGATGGGCGTCGGAGGATAGCGGCTCGTTCACGCCGCAAGCTACGACGCCGCCGCGTGACGGCGACGCGCGCTACGCGTCGGCGACGGCTACGCCGATGGCGACCAGCGACGCCATCAGGTCGGCCTTCGTGAACGGCTTGCTGAGGTAGGCGTCGAAGCCGGAGTCGAGGAAGCGCTCGCGGTCGCCGGGTAGGGCGTAGGCCGTGAGCGCGAGCGCGGCGACCGTCTCGTGGTTCGGCAGCAGGCGCGCCGCCTGCAGCAGCTCCACGCCGGTCTGCTCCCCGCTGAGGTGGATGTCGAGCACGAGCGCGTCGTAGGCGTTGTCCTTGAGCAGGCCGAGTGCCATGCCCACGTCGCCGGCCACGTCCGCCCGGTAGCGCTGGCCGAGGATGCGCTCGATGAGCAGGCGCGTCTCGGCGTTGTCCTCGACCACCAGCACGCGCGGGCGGTCGTCCTCCGGCTCCTCAGCCTGCTGCCCTTCGCCTTTCGCCAGCGTCATCTCGACGGCCTGCTGCACCTGGTCCTCGCCGAACTCGACCGGGAACGACAGCGTGAAGACGCTGCCCTGGCCCTTCGTACTCTCGACCGAGACGGTGCCGTCCATCAGTTCGACGAGGCGCTTGGTGATGGCGAGGCCGAGCCCGCTGCCGGTGGTGTTGCCCCCGGCTTCCTGCTGGAACTCGTCGAACACGTTCGGCAGGAACGCGCTGCCGATCCCGATCCCGGTGTCCCGAATCCAGATCCGGGCGACTGGGCCGAAGAGGGATGCGCCAACGACGACCTCGCCGCGCTCGGTGAACTTGACGGCGTTGCCGATGAGGTTATTCAGGATGCGGCGGAGGCAGGTGGCGTCGAGCGGCGCGATGACCTCGCTGTCGCTGTCCTCGACCCGGAGGTCGATGCCCTTCTTGTCGGCGAGCGGGGCCAGGAGCCGGACTGTCTGCTTCATCTCCTCGACCACGTCGAGCGGCTCGGCGGACACCTCCACGTTGCCGGACTCCAGGTGGGCCAGGTCGAGGACAGAGTTGAGCGTCTCCATGAGCCGCTTGCCGCTGGTCTCGATGAGGCGCACGACCTCCAGGTTCTCCTCGTCTACCTCGTCGGCCAGGACTCCGGCGAAGCCGAGCAGCGCCGTCAGCGGCGTGCGGATCTCGTGGCTCATGCTGGCGAGGAAGGCCGACTTCTGGTGAACCAGCCGCTCGGCCTCCGTGCGCGCCTCGACGAGGTCGGCCTCGAAGGTCTTGCGCTGCGTCACGTCGCGTCCCGAAACGTACACGTAGGAGCACCGGGCGGTTTCGTCGTAGACGCGCTGGCTCCGGTGCGCCACCCAGCGCTCGCCGCCGGACTTGGTGCGGATCCGGCACTCGAACCGCACGGTCTTCCCTCGCTCGGACGAGTCGAGCGCCTCCTCAACAGCGGGCCGGTCGTCCTCGTGGACGAGGCCGACGAGGCCCTCGTAGCCATCCAACTCGTCAGGGTCGTAACCGCTGATGCGCTTAAAGGCGGCGGTAGCCCACACGATGTCGGTCGAGCCGTCGGCGTCGATCCGCAGCGCGTAGGCGAAGTCGCTGGCCAGTTCCGAGATGACCCGGTACCGGCGCTCGCTCTGCTGGAGCGCCGCCTCCGCCTCGCCGCGCCCCGACTGCTCCACGAGGAGGGAGACGAGGTCCGCGATGGCGACAGCGAAGTCGCGCTCGTCCTCGGTCCAGGCGCGGGACTCGCCGAGGTGCTCGAGCGCGACGAAGCCGATCACCTGGTCCCGCCGCCGCACCGAGGCCAGCAGCACGGCGTGGACGCCGTTGCGGGCGTGGTACACGTCCAGCGCGTAGCGCTCGTCGGCCGGCTTGCCGAGCACGTCCGGCGTCTCTACCACGCGCTGCCGGCTGAGCAGACCGAAGGTCTCGGCCACGGACTCGGCTCGGAACGGGGCGTCGGTGCGGTGCGCGTCTTCGCTGCGCACATAGAGGTCGCGGCACTGCAGCTCGCCGTCGCCGAGGAGCCACAGGCTGGCCCGGCCCGTCTCTGTCTCGCGCGCCACTTCGGCGGTGACGTGCTGCAGGACGTCGTCCGTCTCGCCCCCGAGCGCGGAGAGCTTGGTGAGGACCTTCTGCCGGGCGAGGCGCTGCGCGTTCTGCGTGCGCTCGCGGTGCTCGCGCTCGTGCTGCTCGGTCACGTCCCTCAGCACGCCGGCCTGGCCGATCACCTCGCCCGCCTCGTCGGTCCACGGATGGGCACTGTCTTCCACCCAGCGGGCCGCGCCGTCGGCTGTGCGAATGCGGTACAGAGTGGTTGCAGACCCGTCGCCCTGCGCATCGCCGTCGAGCACCTCGCGCTGCTCGGCGAGGGCATCCAGTCCTCCCTGAGTGGCGAGGCCCTCGGACGTGTAGCCGGTCAGCGATTCGACGGACGGGCTGACTTGGTCGTAGTCGCTGCTTCCAGCGAGGCGGCGGTAGAAGACGAGGCCTGTCGCGTCGGCCATCGTGCGGAGCGAGGCCTCGCTGTCGCGGAGCGCCAGGAGCGCCTGCTGCTGCTCGGTGATGTCCTCGATGGTTCCCTCGTAGTACAGCAACTCCCCTTCGTCGTCGAGGACCGCCCGCGTGTTCTCGCGCGTGCAGACCTCCTCCCCGTCGCGCTCCCACCAGGCTTCGTAGTTCTCGACGCGCCCCTCGGCGCGCAGGGTCTCGGCGAACGCCTCGCGGGGATAGGTGATGGTATCGGAGACGGTTTCGCCCAGCAGGGCGTCCGCGCTCTCGCAGCCGAGGAGCCGCGCGAAGGCCGGGTTGGCGTAGAGGATGCGCCCCTCCTCTGTCGTTCGGTAGAGCCCGATGGGCATCTGCTCGGCGAGGTCGTGGAAGACGGCGTCGGCTGAGGGCTCACCGCTCGCGTGCACCCGGGGTGTCTCCCGCCGCCACCGCAGCGCCTTCGCCACCGCCACGCCGAGCCGGTCCAGGTCCGAGATGCTGACCACGTCGCGCACCCCGGCCTCCAGCAGCGCCACCACCCCTCCGACCTTGTCTTCCTCCGTCACGACGATGACCGGCAGGCGGTCTGCCTGCTGCTCGGTTCGCGCGAGGGCGTCCCACGGTGACAGTCCCGGCAGGCCCTGCCGGAGGATGAGCAGCTTGGCCTTCCCGCGAGCGAGAGCGTTTCCGAGCGCCTCGGGCTGGGTGGCGAACTCGGGGCGCGGGTCGTATCCAGCACGCCGGAGGGCCGCGAGGAGGTCGTCGGCCGGGTCGGGGGCAGCGAGCAGAACGTGCAGGGGGGCGATCATCGGACTAGGGCTGGACGTGGTGGTAATGGGCGGCTTCCCGCGGGGCAAATGCGGTGCCACGGCACCTTGTAGTGGCTCTCCCGGCAAACGGTGCGGTATCTCGTGATGTACGCCCTCTTGTAGGCACAACATTTCCACCACCTATTTCGGATTTACCCCTTCTGCTGGCGCGCACCCTCGCGCCGCAAGCCCATGTGCTCTCCGGGACGCCTATCTTGCTAGGGCTCCCGCCCTCTGCTGCTATGCGCGCGTCCTCCGCTTTCGCCCTCGCCCTGCTCCGCTCGGACGGCATCGGCCGCGTGACGGCCCAGCGCCTGCTGGCCCACTTTCCGACCTACGAGGCCCTTCGGGCTACGCCGCGCGAGCAGGTGCTGCTCCGCATCAAGGGAGCCCCGAACGCGACGACGCTTGTCGGCTACCTCTTCGACCACGGGGGCCTAGGCACCGCCCTTGCCGAGGCCGAGGACGAGCTGGAGCGGCTGGCCGCGCAGCGGGTCGAGGTGCTGACTCCGCATGACGCATGCTGGCCGGCCGGCCTCGCCGACCTCGACCAGAGCGACCGGCCGGTCGTGCTCTACGCCTACGGCCACACCGAGGCCCTGGCCCAGCCCTCGGTGGCGCTCTTCGCCCGGCCTCCGCTGCCAGGGCCTGCCTTTGAGACTGCCCAGGACCTCGTCCGCAAGCTGACTGCGCACGGCGTCGTGGTGATGAGCGGGGCCGAGAGCGGCTTCGACGTGGTCGTCCACAAGCTGTGTGCAGCCGCCGGGCACCCGTCAGTCCTCGTGGCGAACGCCGGGATGGGGCGCATCGCCAAGCCGATCCGCCCCATCGTGAGCGCGGCCATCCGGGCGGGCGGTGCCCTGCTCTCTCCCTTCCCGATGGCGCACGGGCGCTACGGGCATGACGACGCGGAGCGAGCGCTCGTGATGGCAGCGGCGGCCCGCGCCTCCGCCTTCTTCGCCGTGCCGCCAGACTCCTACGAAGCCCGCGCCCTAACGTGGGCCACGGAGCACGACCGGCCGGTCTTCGGCGTCGAAGGTGAGACGGCCCTCCCGCCCCGCGTTCACGCGCTCAACCGGCCGCTCGACCTCGACTGGGTCGTGGCGGCGGCCTCCCCTGAGAACCCTAGCCCTCCCGACGCGTGACGCCGCCGCCCCGCACCCTCTTCGTGTTCCTCGACGGGGTCGGGCTGGGCGCGCCGGGCGAGGCTAACCTCCTCGGCTCCCTCGCGCTACCGAGCTTCGAGCGGCTGGCCGGCGGGCAGCGCTGGACGAGCGAGGCGCAGGCTATTTCCGAGCCTGGTCACGTCTTCCGGCCCATTGACGCGACGCTCGGGGTGGAGGGTCTGCCGCAGAGCGGGACGGGGCAGGCGACGCTCTTCACGGGCGTCAACTGCGCTGAGCGCGCCGGGCGGCACTTCGGCCCGTACCCGCACTCGACCTCGAAGCCGACGATTGCCGAGCACAGCCTGTTTGCGCGCCTGCGCGCAGCCGGGCGGGTCGGCACCTTCGCCAACGCCTACCCCGACCGCTTCTTCCGGTTCGTCGAGAAGCGCAGTCGGTGGACGGTGACGACGCTGTGCTGCGTCGAGGCTGGAGTTGAGCTTCGCCGCGAGGCAGACTTGCGGCGCGGCGAGGCCCTGGCGGCCGACCTCACCGGGGCCGGGTGGCGCGAGCACCTCGGCCTCGACGTGCCGGTCATCACCGAGCGCGCGGCTGGGGAGCGCCTCGCCCGCCTCAGCCCGGAGGCCGACCTCGTCCTCTTCGAGTACTACCTCACCGACAAAGCCGGCCACAGCCGGGACGCCGAGCGCGCCGCGTCCGTGCTCCGCTCGCTCGACGCCTTCTTCGGCGGCCTCCTGGGCGCGCTTGGGCCGGACGACCGGCTCGTCGTCACGAGCGACCACGGCAACCTCGAAGATCTAGGGACGAAGAGCCACACGCGCAACCCGGTCCCGCTCGTAGCGCTCGGGCCGGGGGCCGAAGCACTGGCCGAGGTGCAGAGCTTGGTAGACGTAACGCCTGCGCTTACAGCGACGCCAGAGAAGTAGACGGGCGCGGGGTTTGTTTGCGTTCGGGAGCCTGCACGCCTATGTTGTGTCCGGCTCCCTGATCATTCTATCCTACTATGCTTCGATTCTCATTCCTTGCTCTCCTTCTCACCGCCCTACCGGTCGCTGCGCAGCACGCGCGCCCTGCCGAGACGCTCATCGTCACCAAAACTGCCGACACCGACGACGGGACGTGCGATGCCGACTGCTCGCTCCGCGAAGCCCTCGCCTCCGCGAATGCAGGCATCGACCGCGACTCCGTTCGCTTCGCCCCGGCGCTCGGCGGCGAGACGATTACCCTCGCGCTCGGACAGCTTGAGGTCACCCAGTCCGTCATCCTCGACGCGACGGGGCTAGACCTCACCGTCAGCGGCGGCGGCGCCTCGCGTGTCTTCTACCTCGATGTGTCTCGCGTCTTACCCACAGTTCGAGGCCTCGTCGAAATCATCGGCTTGACGATCGCCGACGGTTTCACCGAAGGTGAGGGCGGAGGCATACTCGCGCGCGGACAAACGTTCCTCGTGCTACGCGAGTCTACGGTGCGTGACAACCGAGCCGCTTCGGGAGGAGGCATCTCTGTCTCTGCTCTAAGCCTTCGTCGTTCGACCGTTGCTAACAACGTCGCGACAAGCGGTGGGGGTGGTGTCTATACAACCTATGCCTCGATCTCGAACAGCACGATCAGCGGGAACAGAGCGGAGTTCGGCGGAGGCCTTCGCACCAGTCCTTTCACCACCTCCGTGATCACAGTGCAAAACAGCACTATTATCGATAACCGCGCCACGGTCGAATCCGGTGGGATTCACAGCTTCGTGTCCATTTGGGACGATTTCAGTGAAGTATCACTTGAGAATAGCATCGTAGCCGGCAACAGGGTGGCCCGAAGCCTGACCGCCCCGAGTGCGAACTGCGGTGGCCTCAACTCGCCCCCGTTCTCCAGAGGATACAACGTCCTCGGCAGCGGCTGCTCCTCGCAAGGCACAGACCGCATCGTCTCGGCTTCCGATGCTGCGGCGCTCGACTTCGCGCTCGCCGACAACGGGGGGCCGACGCTGACGCACGCGCTCCGCGCCCCCGGCGGCGACCCCGCACGGAACCCGGCCATCGACATCGGCGGGACGTGCGGGCCCGCGGATCAGCGCGGCTTCGAGGCACCGGTCGACGGCGACGGCGACGGCATCGCCGCCTGCGACGCAGGAGCCGTCGAGTTCGCGTCGGGAGCGGCGACGCAGCCTGCGCTCGATGCCACGTCGACGGCCCCGTCCTCTTTCGCGCTCGATGCGGCCTATCCCAACCCGTTCCGCACGGCAACCACGCTCGCGCTCGACCTGCCCGAGGCGCGGACGGTGACCCTCACCGTCTACGATGTGCTCGGGCGCGCAGTGCGCACGCTGGCCGAGGGCGAGCTCGAGGCGGGCCGCCACGCAGTCGCCTTCGACGGGGCCGGGCTGCCGAGCGGGGTGTACGTGGTGCGGATGGAGGCGGACGCGTTCACCGCAACACAGCGCGTGACGCTCGTGCGGTAGGCTCGCGGCAGCACGAAAAGAGCGGGGCCGTGCCCGGTGGCGCGGCCCCGCTTGCGTTGCATCTGTCTTCTGGCTTAGCGCGCCGTCATCTTGCCGGAGCGAAGCTCCTCGGCCACGCGCTCGGCGTCGTAGACCGTCTCGAGCACCTCCAGCATCGCGCGCGAGTCCACGCCCACCGTCCGGTTCTGCTGTGGGAGGTAGATGTAGTCGCCCGGCAGGCTCTGGATGTTGCCGTCGAAGGCGACGCCGACGACCTCGAGGTCGCGGTTGAGCATCGGCGAGCCGGAGTTGCCGCCGATGATGTCGTTCGTGGTGACGAAGTTGTAGGGCGTCGTCAGGTCGAGGTCGCCCGGGATCGGCAGCCAGCGGTCGGGGAGGCTGTAGAATTGGCTGTGCTCGTCGTCGGCCTGGAAGGCGAAGTGGCGGTCGTACAGCCCGTAGAACGAGGTGTAGGGCGGGGCGACGGTGCCGTTGTAGTCGTAGCCCTGGACGCGGCCGTCGTTGATGCGGAGCGAGAAGGTCGCGTCCGGCGGGATCTCGGTGCCGTAGACCTCGAAGCGGGCGCGGGCCAGCTCGCCGGCCAGTTCGCCGACCTGCGCGCCGAGGACGCCGTTCTGCTGCTGGAACTCGATGTAGCTCGGCCAGATCGCCGCCGCGACGGCAAGCGCCGGGTCGTCCGACGCCATCAGATCACCCTCAAGCGCAGCCTCGGTACCGGCGTGCGTCGCAAACGCCGATCCGCTGAAGATGTCGCGGGCAGCCTGCTCTACGGAGCGTCCCTGGAGCACGGCCTCGACGAGGTCGCTGTCCGCCCCGAGGTAGTGGACGAAGTCTGCGAGCCGGGCCTCGACGAGCATCCGCTCGAGGTCTGCCGGGCGGTCTTCCTCGACCCGGAGCGCCGCGCCGCGGAACTGGTCGTTCTGCGTCGTTGCGAAGGCGTGGGCGTTGAGGGCGCGCGTGAGCGTGTTCGAGGCCACCGACGAGCCGGGGTTCATCCCGATGAACGCGCCGAACTCAGCGGCGAACTGCTTTGCCTCCTGGCGGTTCTGAGCAATCTGGTCGAAGAGGTCGCCGTAGTCGGCCCGGAGCTGGGCGTCGGTCTCGACCTCCTGGCGGAAGGCGCGCTCGGCGGCGGCGCGGCGGGCGATGACGTAGGGATCCTGCAGCCCTTCGACGCGGCCGGTGTAGGCCTTGCGTCCGTTCGAGAGCGAGAAGTAGGTGTCCTCGATCTCCGGCGTCTCGGGCGCATCGGGGTTCATGTCCACGAAGCGCTCGTAGACGTCGGCGCGTGTGGAGAGGAGGCGGAGCGTAGCCGGCTCCTGTACGTCGCGGCGGTACTCCAGTTGGGCCACCGTCTGGAGGCGCGTCGTCGAGCCGGGGTTGCCGATCACGAAGACGAGCTCACCCTCGTCGGTGCCGTCGGCGCTCCACGGGAAGAAGAAGCCCGACGTGTCGACGGGGTCGCCGTTGTCGTCGTAGGCGCGGAAGAGCGCGAAGTCGAGGCTGTAGCGCGGGTAGGTGAAGTTGTCCGGGTCGCCGCCGAAGAAGCCGAGTTCGTCCTCGGGGGCGAAGACGAGCCGCACGTCGTCGTAGCGCCGGAAGGTGTAGGCCGAGTACTGGCCGCCGTTGTAGAGGGTGATAATCTGGACGCGCATCCCAGCGTCCTCGCCGCCGGCCTCGCCCTCCATCCGCTCCTGGATGGCGTCGATGGCTTCGCGGCGGGCGTTGATCCGCTCGGCGTCGGTCTCCATGCCCTCAGCGGCGGCCTCAACCTCAGCCGTCACGTCGGTGATCTCGATGAGCTGCTCGACGAAGAGGCCGTCCACGAGGCGCTCGTCGCCGAGCTGCTCGGCGTAGAAGCCGTCTGCGCCGAGGTCCTCGCCCTCGGCGGTGACCTGGGTGATGCTCTGGCGGGCGCAGTGGTGGTTGGTGAGGATCAGCCCATCCGGCGAGACGAACGAGGACGAGCAGTAGGTAGCGAAGCGGAGTGCGGCGAGGTGGGCCTGCTCGAACCACTCGTCGCCCGGCGAGAAGCCGTAGGTCTCGGCGAGGTAGGCGCGCGGCGGGTTGTCGAAGGTGAACATCCGCCCGTTGTCGAAGCGTCCGGCCTGGACCGTGTCGGGGTCGAGGAGCATAGGCGCGGTCAGGCCGGCCATCTCCTCCATCGCGCCCTCCATCTCGTCCATCATGGCGTTGTCCGTCATCTCGGGCTCCTCCATCGCCGGAGGGGTGGACGGCGGTGCGGTGGTGACCACCTCGGTGCTGGAACAGGCGGCCAGCACGAGGGCGAGCAGCAGGGAGAGTGCGATGCGTGACGTCATGGGTCTGATCGGTGTGAGAAGGGGGAGAGTGGCAGCGTTATATTGACGGTCGCTGCCGGCAAAGGCGGCGGTTCTGCGAGAGTGGCGGAATAGGTAGACGCGCGAGATTTAGGATCTCGTGGGGTAACACCCGTGGGGGTTCGAGTCCCCCCTTTCGCACCCTTCCGAGCACAGCCCGGCCGGCGCAAGATAGCCGCTGCCGGGCTGTTTTTGTTCTCCACGTTCCGTTTCGACGTACTCTTCGCACACGGCCCCGCCATGCGCTTCGCCCTCCCGCTCGCTCTGCTCGCCTCGCTCGCCGGCTGCTCCTACACGCAGCCCGAGCGCATCCTACCCCCGCCGCCGCCTTTGTCGCCGGAGGCCGCCTACGCCCGGCCGAGCGACGGCCTCCTCGACCGGGCAGACTTGCAAGCCGTCGCCGAGCACCAGACGCGGCGCGACACGGCGGCGCTGCGGGCGTTCCTGACGGACGACGAGGCCGCGGTGCGGGCACGGGCAGCCCTCGCCCTCGGCTCGGTGCAGGACGCGGGCGCGGTGCCGCTCCTGCTAGCGCTCCTCAGCGATCCGGCCCCGACGGTCCGGGCCGACGCCGCGTTCGCCCTCGGCCAGAGCGCCGACTCGGCGGCCGCGATCCCGCTCATCGACGCCCTCCGCGCCGAGCGCGACGCCGAGGTGCAGCGCCTGCTGCTCGACGCCCTCGGCAAGACCGGCGGCCGGGCAACGCTTGCGGCACTCCCCGACCTGCCACTTGATGCGGCCCTCGACCCGGCGCGGGCGCTCGCTTTGGCCCGCTACGGCCTGCGCGGCGTCCACGACCGCACCGCCACCCGCTGGCTCGCGGACCGCCTCACCGCGCCCGACGCGGACCTGCGGCAGCACGCCGCCTACTACTTCGGGCGGACGCGCGACCCGGCCCCGTGGCAGCACGTCAGCGACCGCCTCTTCGACGCCTCCGACGCGCGCTCGCCCGACGACCCGGCGCAGATGCACCTCGCCCTCGCCCTCGGCCGGCTCGACCCAATGCGGGCGGCGGCGCGCCTGCTGCCACTGCTTCGCCGGAGCGACGACTGGCGCGTCCGCACGAACGCCGTGCGTGCCCTCACCCGGCCCGACGCCGCCGACGCCGTGCAGCACGCCCTCCTCGTCGCGCTCGACGACGCCTCCATCCACGTCGCGGCCACGGCGGCGGCAGCCCTCGCCGCGGTGGATACGCTTCCCAGCGAACGCCTCGACCGCATCGAAGCGTGGACCGAGGCGCATCCCGAGCGCTGGCGCGTGTGGGCACCGCTGCTGCCCGCGCTCCGGGCGGGCGGGCGCGAGCGGACGGTCTTTCGCTGGGTGCAGAGCGTGAGTCCGCAGCGCAATGGCGAGGTCCTACCTGCGCACGAAGCGCCCTTCGCCTATGCCGCAGCGCTCGGCACCCTTGCCCAAACGGGATCCGAAGGGCGCGACCTGCTCGCCGCTGCCGCCCGGAACGACGACCCGCGTATCGCCTATGCTGCGCTCGAAGCCCTCAAGACAGACTGGGAGGCAGACCGGACAGCCGCACGGGCCCCGCTCTACTTCGACTCGTTCGCCGAGGCACTCCGGCGGCGCGACCTCGCCACGGCCTACGCCGCCGCGCCGGCCCTCGCCGACTCGCTCTTCCAGCCGCTCGGCGCGTCGGCTGTCCTCCGCGAGACGTATGCCGAGATGAGTACGCCCGACGACATCGAGCCGATGGTCGCTATCGTCCAGGCGCTCGGGGAGATCCGGGACACGACGGCGGTCCCGTTTCTGCTCGACGTGGCGCTCGAAGGGCCGCACCCGACGATCCGGCAGGCCGCCGCCGCCATGCTCAGCGAGCGCTTCGGGCGCGGCGTGGACTTCGAGGCGACGGGCCTCGCCCCGCCGGACTTTCCCGCGCTCGACTGGCCGTACCTCCGGTCCCTCGGGCGGCACCCGCTGCTGACGCTGGAGACCGACCGGGGCCAGATCGTGCTGGAGCTAGACACCGAAGCTGCGCCGCTGACCGTGCAGACCATCACCCGCTTCGCCGAGCGCGGGGCGTATGACGGCGTGCCCTTCCACCGCGTCGTCCCCAACTTTGTGGTCCAGGGCGGGGACTTCGTCCGGGCTGACGGCTTCGGCGGGCCGGGCGTGTTTCTCCCGAGCGAGTTCGCCCGCGTGCCCTACCGGCGCGGCACTGTCGGCATGGCCTCGGCCGGGAAAGACACCGAGGGGTCGCAGTTCTTCGTCACGCACTCGGCGCAGCCCCACCTCGACGGGCGCTACACGGCCTTCGGGCGCGTCGCCCGTGGGCAAGACGTGGCCGACGCCATCGTGCAAGGTGACCGCGTACTCGAAGTACGAGTGACGAGCGACGAATGACGAGCGAGGACCCACTCGACACTCGTCGTTCGTAGCTCGTCACTCCAACAGTCGGTCGTAGTCGCTGGAGCGGGCCGGGTCCATCTCGATCAGCATCGTGTAGAGCTGGTTCTTGACCTCGTCGGCCTCCTCGAACACGTCGCCGATCTCGCGGGCCTTGACGGTGAAGAACACGTCGGTGGCGTACTTCCGCGCGACTTCGAGGAAGAGTTCGTAGATGCCCTCGATGGCCGTGAAGCCCGTCTGCCACGCGGTCTCGTGGTCCTGCGTGAAGAGGTCGAGCGTCCCGAAGTGGTAGAGGTAGTAGGCCCGGCGCAGCGCCTCGTAGCGCGGGTCGAGGAGCTGGCGCACGAGCGCCGTCCGCGTCCGGTCGTCGCCGATCGAGACCCAGCCGGGGTCGCCCTGGGACTGGGCGAGTTCGGAGATTTCGCGGGCCTGCTCGAAGAACGGCGTGCCGCCCAGCTCGGCGAACGTGTCGTAGTCGTAGCCGAGAATCATGAACGCGTAGAAGTCCAGGATGCTCGTCAGCGAGTCGTAGCGGTTGGCGTCGAAGATGAGCGGCTGCCCGCGGTTGTACTGGAACTGCCACTCGGTGTCGGCCACCTGGAAGACGGTCGTGTTGCGCACCGTCGCGTAGATCGGGCGGCGCGCCTGCACGATGATCTGGGCGGTGAACCGGTCCAGGCCCTGCGCGTCGAGGACCTCGATCCGCACGTTGCAGTCGATCTCCTCGATCCCGCGCCGGAAGCGGTCGTCGGTCCACGAGCGGTTGTTGAAGTACTGCTCGATCTGCTCCTCCAGGTCGTCCAGGAAGTCGAACTCGTTGCCGCCGAGCGAGCTGTACTCGACCCGGACGGTGCAGAGCAGCTCCTGCGCTGCCGCGCCGGGCGCGGCGGTCAGCAGGCAGGCGAGCAGGACGAGGGCGCGAGCGGCGAGGCGCATGGCTGTCGGGAGGGGTCGGGGGCAGGTAAAGTACGTTCACCGGGCGGCCGCGAGCGACAGGCCGCGTCGTCTATTACGGCGCAACCGCGGGGAATCGTATACTTTCCGAGCCCGCCTCCCGCTCACGCCGCCTGCCCGCTCGTGTACCGCCTGCTCGCGCTCCTCGTGCTCGCTGCCTGCCCGGCGGCGCACGCCCAGCTCGTCCCGCTCGCCGAGGGCGGGGCGCGGGCGCTCGCGCTTGGGCGGGCCGCGGCGGCGCTCGGCGGCGACGTGTGGGGCCACCACAACCCGGCGAGCTGGGCGACGCTCCCCGGCCGCGCCGGGTCGGCCTTCGCCTCGCAGGCGTTCGGGCTGAGCGAACTCCGCCTCGGGGCCGTCGCCCTCGCCGAGCCGACGCGGTTCGGGACCGTCGCGGCGAGCGCGCGGACCTACGGGTTCGAGGACTTCCGCGAGACCGTCTTCGGCCTCGGGGTCGCCCGGTCGTTCGCCGTCTCGGCCACGCGGCGCGTCCACGCCGGGCTGCGGCTCGGCTACACCTCGGTCTCGATCCCGACCTTCGGCTCGGCCGGCGCGCTCGGCCTCTCGCTCGGGGCACTAACGGAAGTGCTCCCCGGCCTCGACTTCGGCTTCCACGCCTACAACCTCAACCGGCCCGAGATCACCGAGGCCGATCCGCTCCGACGCGGCCTGGAGGTCGGCCTCGCGTACCGTCCGGCCGAGCAGGCCCTCGTCCTGGTCGGCGTCGACAAAGAGGTGGACTTTCCGGTCTCGTTCCGGGGCGGGCTGGAGGTGCAGCCGGTCGAGGTGCTCTTCCTCCGGGCCGGGGTCACGACCGAGCCCGTCCGTTTCAGCGCGGGCGTCGGCGTCGCCCTCGGCATCCTCCGCGCCGACGTGGCCGCCGAGCGCCACGAGGTGATCGGCTGGACGCCCAGCTTCGGCTTCGGCGTTCAGTTTTAGGAACGGAGGAGCGGATGAACGGAAGAGGGGAAGAACACACAGGTCGGGCACGGCGGCGGATCTTGAACTCTTTCCTGCTTCCGCTCTTCCTGGCTTTCGCTCTTAGCCCCGTCGCGCTCGCCCAGCCCGTGCCCGGCACGACCGGGACCGAGGCCGAGGCCGTCCTCGAAGACCTCACCGACGACGAGATCTCCGGCGATCCGACGGACCTGCTGGAACTGCTCGCCGACCTCCGCGAGAACCCGCTCGACATCAACACGGCCCCGGCCGAGGACCTCGCGCTCGTCCCCGCCTTCTCGCCGCTCGTCGCCGAAACCATCGTCCGCTTCCGCGAGACGTCCGGGCCGTTCGGGTCGATCCCCGAGCTTCGGAGCGTCGAGGGCGTCACCGAAGACGTGTTCTTCGAGGCGCGGCCGTACCTGAGGATCGGCCCCGAACTCGCCGTCGTTCGGACGATCTCGCCGTACCCGTCGGTGCCGTCGCTCGCCGAGGTCCGCGCCGGGGCGCGCGTCGAGGTGCTCCAGCGGCTGACGCGGCGGCTCGACCTCGGCGAGGGGTTCGACGCGCTCCCCGACAGCCTGGTGGACGATCCCGACGCGCCGACGCGGTTCGCGGGCTCGCCCGAGCGGATCTACACCCGCGTCCGGGCGACCTACCGCCGGAACGTCAGCGCGAACGTCACGCTCGAAAAAGACCCCGGCGAGCAGTTCACGTTCGAGGGCGAGAGCGTCGGCTACGACTTCGCCTCGTTCCACCTCGCCGCGCTCCGCGTGGGCCGGATCGAGGCGCTCGTCGTCGGCGACTACGTGGCGGAGTTCGGGCAGGGGCTCGCGCTGTGGCGGGCCGCCGGGTTCGGGAAGGGGCGCGCGTCGGTCCGCCCGCTCATCCGGCGCGGGCGCGGCCTCCGGCCCTACGGCTCGACCGACGAGAACCGGTTCTTCCGCGGCGTCGGGGCGACGGTCGCCGTCACGCCCGCCCTCTACCTCACCGCCTTCGGGAGCCGCCGCGCGCTCGACGCCTCGTTCAACGACGTCGACACGACCGACGTCGAGGCCCCGATCACCGACGCAACCGTCGCTGGGCTGCCGGCCGACGGGCTGCACCGGACCCCGAGTGAGATCGCCCGCAAGGACGCCCTCGGCCAGACCCTCTTCGGCGGCGGCGCAGAGGTCCGGTTCGACCGGGCGACGGTCGGCGTAGTCGGCTACAGCGCCCGATTTGACAACCCGGTTGCGCCCGGCGAGCGACCCTTCGAGCGGTTCGACTTCGCGGGCGACGCCGCGACGGTCGCGAGCGCCTACGCCAACGTCTTCCTCGGCACGTTCCAGCTTTTCGGCGAGGTCGCGTCGTCGGACGGTGTCGTTGCCGGGGTCGGCGGGGCCGAGGCGAGCCTCGACCGGCTCGACGCCGTCGTCCTCGCCCGGCACTACCCGCGCGACTTCGCGAGCCTCCACGGCTACGCCTTCGGCGAGCGCAACGGGCGCGGGCAGAACGAGACCGGGCTCTACCTCGGCCTGAAGCTGCGCCCGGCGCGGCGGTGGGTGGTCTCGGGCTTCTTCGACCAGTACCGCTTCCCGTGGGTGCGCTTCGCCGTCCCGCGCCCGGCGACAGGCCACGAGGCGCTGCTCTACGTCGAGCACACCCCCCGCCGCTGGCTCACGCTCTACGCCCAGGGCCGGACCGAGACGCGCGAGACGGCGGCCGACTTTGCTCAGCCGACCGGAGCCGTCCTCGAAGGCCTGGTGCCGGAGACGCGGCGCAGCCTCCGCGTCCAGGGCGAGTACCTCGCCAACCGCGACCTCCGCTTCCGCACCCGGATCGAGGGGTCGCACTACCGCCAGGCCGACCAGCCGGCCGCGACCGGCGTGCTCCTCTTCCAGGACGTGCGCTGGCAACTCACGAAGGCGCTCCGGCTCGACGCGCGGCTGACGTTCTTCGACACCGAGGGCTTCGACGCCCGGCTCTACCAGTTCGAGAACGACCTCACCGGCGTCTTCGCCAACACGCTCCTCTTCGGGCGCGGCACGCGGACCTACGCCATGCTGAGCTTCCGCCCCGGCGGCCGGTTCGAGGGGCTCGACCTCCGCGCGAAGCTCGCCTCGACGCGCTTCGAGGACCGGCCGACGGTCAGCAGCGGGCTCAGCGAGATCGATGGCCCGCGCGTGCGCGACCTCGCCCTCCAACTCCGCTACCGCTTCGGCGGCTAGCGCTGAGCGTTTCCGGCGTAGCGGGAACTGCTTGTGCGCGCTGCAGTGGGAAGAATTTTGGCATCCTGAGACGCCTCATGCAGACCGAAGAGATCATACTAACCGTGCCAAGCGACGTAGCGCGACGCTTCCGCGACGCGACGCCGGAGCAACGGGAGCGGGCGAAAGAAGCAGTAGCTCAGGCCGTCATGTCGCGTGACGAGCAGGTGCGCGAACTGGAACGGCGTATGAACCAGATGGCAGCCACGGCCCGCGAGCGTGGCCTGACCGACGCCCGGCTAGAGGAGTTGTTGCGCGGCGATGGCTGAATGGCAGCGCTTCGTGTTCGACACCAGCACCGTCATCGGTGCCGCCCTCAGCCCGGAAGGCAAACCGCGCGCGGCCCTCGTGCAGGCCGCGCTCCACGGAGAGCTGTGCGCCTCGGTAGCGGCTTATTCGGAACTCACGAGTCGTCTGTCCAGGCCGAAGTTCGACCGATACCTCGACGACGCCGAGCGGACGGCCTTCTTGGACTGGTTTGAGGGGTTGCTCTCTTTTGTGCCCGTCACGACGTCTGTAACGGACTGCCGCGACCTGGACGACAACAAGTTCCTTGCGCTAGCGCTCGACAGCGCAGCCGACGTGCTCGTCAGCAGCGACGCCGATCTGCTGGTGCTCCACCCGTACCGAGGCATTGCCGTTCTCTCGCCGACCGACTTTCTCCGGGAGTTGGCGGAGTAGTATGGAGGCTGGGCGAGATCTGAGGCTGCGCGTGCGCGACCTCACCCTCCAACTCCGCTACCGCTTCGGCGGCTCGTAGACGCTCACCGTACTACCGTCAACCGGCGCACGAGGGACGCACCGCCACCCTCTACGCGAACCAGATACACCCCGCTCGGGAGCCCTGCCGCCTCCAGCCGGAAGCGGTGCGTGCCGCCCGCCAGCGGCCCGGCGTGCAGCCGCGCCACCCGCCGACCGAGTACGTCGAAGACTGCCACCGTCGCCTCACCGGCCTCGGGCAGCGTG
>JBCDKT010000061.1 GCA_038746285.1 Bacteroidota bacterium | reverse complement strand
CGAGATGGCCACGGAGGTCGAGGCGTGGGTCGGGTTGCGCAACACTGAGGCAGGCACGGTCGAGTGGCAGTTCACAACCGACGACGCGCGGCGGACGCTGAGGCGGCTCTACCCGACAGTGTGAAGCGGTCACAGTACTAGTCCGTGCCGGTGACACCTCTCGGCTGCGCAAGGTGGGGCGGACGAAGCGGTTAGAAGGCGATGAGCTTTCCGCCCGGTTCCTCCACGACCGGCTCGTGATGGAGTACTCGGAGAACGGGTCGCGCTGGGCGGACCTCCACCCGGCCGTCGTTCGGATCCTAGACCGAAGGGACCCGGTGGTCCCCCGTCCATAAGAGAGCGATGGCACAGCCGTTCGTTTCGTCCCCGCCCGATGTCCGTCCAGGCGATCCCGGCGCTTTAGACCGGCTGATGGAGTGGGCGGCGGACCGATCGCTCCAGATTGCGAAGAGGCTGGGGACTCCCGACGACTCGGGTCTGGAGCCAGAGGACATCGCAGCGGAGGCCGTCGAGCGGCTCTTCACGAGGTACAACGACAATCTCGTCCCGAGAGAACCCGACCCGTCCCTAATGGACGCGTATCTCCGGGCCATAGTGACCCGTGTGTATACCCAACAGCGGATGCGGGCGGCCCAGAGCACGATCTCTCCAGAGGTTGAATGGCTATCCAGCGACTCCTCGCCGGAGACGGATATCCTCGGGACGGAGGTCTTCGACGCATTGTACCGCGCCGTTGAACGGCTCCCGCCAGCGACGCGCGAGGTCGCCACCCTCGGGCTTCTCCAAGGGCTGGATACAGGAGACATCGCCGAACACACGGGTAAGTCCCCAGCGACGGTCAGGACGTACGCTAAGCGGGCGCTGCGAGCGCTGCGCCGCGACCGATACCTACTGGAGGCACTTGGGTACGAGGGGAGCACTGAGTTCTCATCTACATCCGTCGTATCACGAGAGGAGAACGTCGCGCTGACGGAACCGGTCGTTGCGCCCGTTGTCGTCTCCGGGGAGCGGACGCGTGGGGAGGTAATCCGCCTAGCCCGTGCGGTCACGCGGAGCGACGGGTTCGCCCTGTTCTTCGCCGTGGGGCTGGAGCACTCGGCAAGCCGAGTGCTCGGCGCGCTCGCGTTCCAGGTGAAGCGCCCTATCGTCGAGGTGGACGTGGCCGACGCTCCGGATGATGTCACATCGCTCGACGGGTGGCTCACAGAGGCGCTGGAATCGACTGAACCGGCGGCGGGCGTGTTTCTCCGCGGGCTTGAGCGGTACGTGTTGGTAGAGAGGGCGCTGGATCGTCCGGGGGTATTGAGCTCGGTGAACTGGCGGCGTGGCGCGCTGGCGGCCTTAGGTCGCCCGCTCGTGGTGTGGGTGTCTGAGTCCGCGCTGACGACCATTGCGAGGTACGCGTCGGACCTGTTTGACTGGAGCAGCGGGGTGTATTCGTTCTCGGGTGACAGGGTAGAGAGGGACTCCTGAGGCCAGTGGTGGTCCGACCTCTCGGCTAAGTCGGGTTCGTACGAACGAGTGTCCTATTCCGGCGCCCGAGCTGACAGGTGTTTGGGTAGCCAATGGTTAAGAGGTCGTGTCCGGAATGTGGACAACCGAAAAGGCGAGAGTGGATGTGCCGCGGGCACTCTGGTCACGGCACCCAAAAGAAAACCCTCCGGCGCTCGTTCACCTTTTCTACTCATTCCCACTTACTAGAGTGAGTGAGGGGCCAGAGGCCGCGCGAACCGCAACGCTTCGCCCCCCTCATTCTCACCCACGCGGGAACGGCTACTCCGCGCCCCACCACAGAAGCAGCCGGCTGACAGGCACACTCCCATACCCCGCACTGCTATGCAGCCGTCACCTACCCCCGAACAAGAGTCCTACACGGACTTCCTCCACCTTCATCTGCGGTCCGAGTCCGACTTCCTTCGGTCGGTTATCCTTCAACTCGATGGAATTCTCGGCGACACCTCCGGGCCCTCCACCGGAGAGACAATTGCGATCGAGACACTTACGGATCTCTTTCTCTATGCTCGAGACAAGGGTCGCCCTGAACCGCCCCGGGTTTGCCGGAGGCTTGGTTACGTAAGTGCCGCTTCGGTGGCCTGAGCCCCCTGGCGACGGTAGTAGTCGGCTTCGTACTCGGCGGGCGGAAGGTACCCGAGCGGCTCCATCAGCCGCCGCTCGTTGAACCACCACACCCATTCGAGCGTGGCGAGCTCGACGTCTTCGAGCCCTCGCCACGGGCCGTCGTGCCGGATGACCTCGGTCTTGTAGAGGCCGATGACGGACGCGCCGGGGAGCGGGGTCCCCTCGTGCTCGTCGGTCACGCGGACGGTGAGGGCGTGGGGGGGGGGTCTGGGCGGTGGTGGGGGCGGCGAGCACGCTGGCGGCGAGCGCCAGCAGGAGGAGGGCGGACTTCAGGAGGGCGGACCCTTTCGGGGTCCGGGACCCCGTGGGGGTCCGGTGCGGGAGCGGCATGGGTCGGGGCGTGCGGCCACGGGCGCCCCTACGGCGCCGCGGCTCGTGTCTGGCGGGGCAACGGGAGAGTGGGCGCCTGCAGAGCGCCCGGCCGCCGTCGAGGCGGCGGCTACCCCCGCGGCGGGTGCCAGACCGGGTCCGCGCCCCCGACACCCGGCGAGGGCTCCGGTGCCCCCCCGCCGAGCCTCGCGCCCTCTGGGCCGTCCGCCCACGCGGCCCGTGCGTCGAAGGCGGCCCGCGTGCAGCACGAGACGCACGCGGCGCAGGCCCCGGGGTCCGGGCACGGGCTCTCGGGGCCACACGGCTCGGGCGGGCACTCGTGCCCAGGTACTCCCTCATGCTCGTCGTCCGCCCCGCAGCAGCCGTCCTCGTGGGCCGGCGCCCCGGCCGCGCTCTCCTCGACCGGGTCCACCCCAGCGGCCCCCGCCGCGGCTACTCGAGAGAGACCGTCCGCCGGGGGGGCGGCGAGGAGCGAGAGGAGGGCGAGGACGGCGGCGAGCATCACCCGAAGATCGCACCGCTCACGGCCCGGGCGGGGCCGGGTCCGCTACGATGACATTTTACACGTATCCCGAAGGTCCCCCCAGTTGCGGGCGGAGGGCCACGAGGTCCGGGACGAAGACGTGGCCCGGCTCTCGCCGCTCGGGACCGAGCACGTCAACGTGCTGGGCCGGTACCACTTCGAGCTCTCGGAGCCGGTCGCGCGCGGGGAGCTCCGGCCGCTCCGGGACCCGGCGGCGCCTGACGAAGGGTAGCCTGCCTAACGTCCGGTCACGCCCCGTCTACCGTACAGGACCGTTCCATTGATTGTCGGAGCCCATGATCTCGACGGCCAACTCGACGCCGGCGTCGCCGGTGGACTCGGCGAGCGCATCCCACATCGAGTCGGCGGTGCCGAAGATGTGGACATGCGAGAAGCGGTCGGGCGCGAGGTCGAGGATAGCCTCACCGACGAACGGCGTCTCGACCGGCCCGCTGACGAACTGCCCGTCGGCGCCGGCGAAGGCGTAGCGAGTGAGGCGGTACGCGCCTTCGCGTGCGTCTGCGACCGGGCCGGCATCGGCCGGTGCGGGCCGAAGGGCACCTGTACCGAGGAAGAGGACGAGGTGGTGAGCCATACGCGCGAGCGGGGTGTCCGTTAGGGTACGGCGGGTGGCGCCGCCGCGTCGATCTCGAGGAGCGACGTGAGGACGACGCCGCTCCCGAGGGTGGAGCGAGATCGGGGCGGGTGGCCGTCACGGTGGAGCTCGGCGACGGAGTACGTCCCGGTGTCGAGGTTGACCGCGCGCAGGGCGCCGTAGTCGTTGACCAGACGCGCGGCCAGCGCAGCGAGCGTGAGGGCGTCTGGCGTCGAGTCGTAGACGGCGGCGGTCCCCGCAGGGGTCTCGAAGAGCGCGCGCCGGACGGCGCGGGCCTCCGACGCGTTGTCGGAGACGGCGGACCGGCCCCGGCGGACCACGAGGTGCTGCTGGAAGAGGGTGAGCCCGGACGCCTCGGCCGCGCGCAGGACGTCGGTCCAGGCCTCGGGCGTGGCCGCGAGGTCGAGCCGTCGGGAGCCGAGCCGGAGGGCGGAGGCGTCGAGGACGCGGACGGAGCGGTCGCGCCCGACGACGACGACGCCGTCCCACGACTGGGGGGCCGCGTTGCGGACGCGGCCCTCGTGGACGAAGACGCCAGCGGGCCAGACGAGGGACGAGGTGTAGGCGGCCGTGACGAGCCACCGACCGGGAGAGCGAGCTGCGTCGCGGCGGCGGCGGTCGAGGAAGCCGGCGGACTGATCGGCGTTGAACGAGACGGAGACGCGGCCCCGGCCGTGGTCGGGGAGGACGACGAGGAGAGCGGGGTCGGCCGCGCCCCACCGTTCGGCGACCGAATCTGCCCGCGGCGCCGCCCAGACCTGATCGAAGGCGTGGGCGTAGTCGGCCGGGAGGGCGCGGGGCGGGTCGACGGGGCGCCCGGAGCGGACGGCGGCCCACAGGGCGTCGTGGGCCTCGGCGACACGGCCGTCGTCGAGGATCGCTCCGAACGCGGTCTTCCGCTCGGACGGGTCCGCAGGGGCTAGCGCGACCCAGGCCGCAGCGACCCCCAGGGACACGGCAGCAGCCACCGCGATGTGCAGCGACCGGGGGGAGCATCGCCGAGGCCGAGGGCGCGCGGGGGTCTCTGGCGCGCCGTGAGCCGGCGCGACGTGCACCATAGAGCCTGGGGAATCCGCCGGGCGGGACGAGTGGTCAGAGGTCGGCGTGCTCATCGGGTATAGAGGAGGAGGTTGGTGGCCCTGTTGAGGGGGGTCGGCCCGTGGACGTCGGAGTGGGGGCGGCCCTGGTCGTCCCAGAGCTGGAACACGTTGTAGGAGCCGACGTCGAGGTTGAGGAGGGTCTCGACGCGGAGGTCGCGGGCCTCGAGGAGGTCCTTGGCGTCGGCCGCGGCGTCGGCGAGGGCGGTCGGCCGGGTGAGGTCGAGGACGACGTGCTGGACGGCGCCGCGCGGGGTCCGGACGAGGGCGAGGAGCCGGCGCTCGCGGGCCTCGCGCGGGGCCTTGGCGGGGTCAATCCGGAGGCGACCGCCGAAGGCGAGGAGTTGGGTCTGGAAGAGGGTCACGCGGTGACGCCTGGCCCACGAGAGGAGTGCGCCGTAGTCGACGAGGCTGGCGAACGGCCGGAGCACGAGGGCTCGGCGACCGTCCTGGACGCGGACCACGCCGCCGCCGAGGTCGACCACGCGGACGCCGCCGCCGCGCTCGACGATGACGAGCGCGTGGCGCTCGGGCTCGAGGATGGCGTTGACGACCTCGCCCCGGTCGACCGTGAGGCCCTCGGGCTGGCCGGCGGCATTGGTGAAACCGCCCGCGAGAGCGACGGCGGGACGGCGCCCGGCGGTCTGGGCGTCGGCGGTCGCGCGAGCGGCGACGGTCGGGTGGCGACCTGAGCGGGCGACGTAGTGGGCTTGGAGAGCGGGCCGGTCGAGCCAGACGGCGTGCCCGGCGCGGGCGGTGCCGTCCCAGAGCGAGAACGCGTGGACCCGGCCGCCGGCGTAGCGGCCGGCGTCGCGGAGGGTGTAGCGGGTCCGGCCGGCGCCGCCCGCGGCCGTCCCCCAGAGCCGTTTCCAGAGGTAGCCGACGCGGCCGGCGCGGAGGTTGCGCCAGAGCTTGTCCCACGACGACTCGGGCCGCTCGATGTAGACGTCGTTGGCCGCGAGGCGGTCAACGAGGGGCTCGTGATCGTCGAGGTCGAGCCGCCCGGCCTCGGCCTCGGCCTCCATGTAGCGAGCGACGCGCCCGAGGTGGTAGTAGCCGACGACGCGGTAGACGGCGTCGCCGTGAACGGTGCCCGTGGGTCGGCCGCGGAGGTACGCCTCGCCGATGGCGACGTTGGCCGCGAGGCCCGCGTGCGAGAGCGGGTAGTGCCGAGCGAAGGCTTCGGCGAGGGCGTAGACCCAGCGGTCGCCGACGTCGTCGCCGCGGTCGCGGAGGCGCCAGAGCGTGCGGCGGTCGCGCTGGACGCGCGCGAGGTCGGTGTAAGCGACGTGCCGGAGGTAGCCGGCGTAGTCGAAGGAGGCGACGAGGGCCGCGTTCGACTGCGCTCGGTTGGCGCGCACGTGGGCCTCGACGAAGGGGGCCGTCTGCGCCTCTGGGGCTGAGGCGCCGAGCCCGACGACGAGAGCGAGGAGGAGCGCTCGGGCCGCGCGCCAGGCGGCGAGGGCGGGGCGCGTGCGCGGGACGCCGTCGATGCCGCCCCTGTCGGCGGCCTTCCGGAGGGCGTCGTCGGTGAGCGTCCGGCCCTCGAACAGGGCGCGGACGCCGGCCCACGTGGCCGGGAGCGACGGGGGCAGGCCGAGCAGGGCGTGCCAGGCGTCCCACGTCCGGGCGGGCTCGCCCTGGTGGACGCCGTAGGCCGGCTGAAGGAGCGGGTCCTCGAGGAGCAGGAAGGCGCGGAGGGCCGGCTTGCTGAGGCCGAGCCCGACCCAGTCGCGGTCGCAGAGGACGCGGAGGAGGGCTTGCCGAAGCGTCGTGTCTCGGTCGCCAGCGGCGGCGGCCTCGATGACCTCGGCAGCCGACCGCTGCTCGGCCGCGAGCAGCGGCTCATCCGTGGCGTCCGTGGAGGCGACGAGCCACGCGCGGTCGTCGCGGCTGGCCGAAGCCTCGGCAGCGCGGCCCTCGCCGTCGAGGGCGTCGTGCCCGGTGGCGAAGGCGAGCCTGGCGCTCTCGGCCCGGACGGGGGCGAGCGCGCCGTCGGCGTCGCGGGCGAGCGCCCACTCCATGTCGTCGACCGTCGGGACTCGGCCGAGGGTCCGCTCGAGCCGGTCGCGGCGGCGGCGGAGCTCGGCGAGGGTGTCTCGTCCGAGGCCCGTCCGGGTGTCCTGGGCCTCCTGACGCGAGGCCGCACGGCGGAGCCGCGTGCGCACCTGAGCGCGGAGAGAGCCGGCGGCCTCGCCGTCTCGGACGGCGTCCGCGATCGCCAGAGCGATCTCCTCGCGGAGGGCGCCGACGACCTCGGAGGAGGGGTCCGTCTCGGCGGCCCGCTCGGAGGTCCAGAGCGTGTGGCCGACGAGCGGGTCGAGCCACGCCGTGAGCGCGTTCTCGGCGAGCGCCCGGTCGGTCGTGCCGAGGTCCGGGTCGCGGAGGGCCGCGAGGAGCCGGTCTGCGGCGTCGCGGGCAGCCTCGCGCGAGGCCGGCGAGCGGAGGGCGACGGCCCAACGGTAGACGGGCGAGCGCTCGGCGCGCTCGGAGGGGGCCTTGACGGCCGGGTTCTCGAAAGACTGCGTCACGCCCTCGGGGGGAGGAGGACCGCCCGGAAGCCGGGCGACGCAGGCCGTCGAGGGACGGGGGGCTCCGCCGGGTCGTGGCGGGGCGGCCGGCCCTCAGCGGGACTCTGCGATGGAGCGAGTCATCCGCCGTGGGGGCGTGCGTGTGCGTCAGTCGAGAGAGAACAGGGCGGGCGCAGGGCGTCCGCCGAGGAGAACATACAGTCGAACGGGGGCCGGAGTTGCAGAACCGCGGGTCGCCTGTCAGGGACCCCGTGCCGCTCGCTCACCGAGTGGCCGCTCGCGTCAGAAACCGGACACGGTTCTCTGCGGGCACATTCGGCTTCACAGGACTATCATGTTCGACCCTCTCTCCTCACGATGGCGTCCCAGGCCGGCCTCGGCGATCGACTAAGCGACCACAGGGTCCGCCACCTCGTTGTGTTGGTTGGGTCGAACCCGCTCCCGAATTTTGTGGCGGCCCGGCTGCTCCTGGAGCCTGGGGGGCACCTTTCCCTCGTGCACAGCGAGAGCGGGGTGATGGTGGACGGTGCGGAGCGGGGCACCCGAGAGGTCGCGGAGCGGATCAAGGACGTGCTCAGGCAACCGACAGGGGGGCGAACGGCAGGGCAGCCGTTCTACCAGTTGAGTCCCGACGAGGTGGACGAGCGGGTTCACCTCGTCCCATTCAAGGACCCGTCGAACAGCGTCGACATCGCCCGCGCCGTGGGGAAGGCGATGGCCGACGGGCGGGAGCGAGACCCAGATGGGACGGTCGGGCTCCATTACATAGGCGGGACCAAGCCGATGAGCGTGTACGCCGTTCTCAAGGCGTTCGTGGACGGGAACGGCGTCTCGTTCTCACACCTCGACGCCCGAAAGCTCGAGATGGTTGTTGATGCGGCCGATCCGTTCAAGGACCGCCTTGATCCGGTGTATGTGGGCGATCTCGACGTGGTGAACCGAGAGGACCTGCTCCGCCTTCACGGGTGGAAGCGGGAGCCGCAGTACTACACGGCCGGCTCCGTCGAGCACGACGCGCTCGTGCGCGTGGCGAGGGTGTACCTGGCCCCCTTCATGCGGCTCATGGAGGCAGATGGTCAGGACGGTGAGGGCGAGCGCGTGCGGTTTCGGCATTCGCACGCCTGGGGATACCAGATGTGGCACGTTAAGAACGGACTTAGCACGTGGTCAGGCTACTGGTCGGGGCCGGACCCTAACCCTGTCCGCGAGCGGACACGGTTCCGAGACGGCAGGCCAGCCAGTACGCTGTACATCCCCGCTCTCGGCAGCGCGAGCAGGAGCGTTCCGGACTGGGTGCGTGGCGCGGAGAATCGCCACCTCGTAGCGGGGGCAGAGGCCGACGTCTCGGATGCGCTCGGGGAGGTTCAGCACGCGCTTGTAGAGGAGGTCCGCGCTTTGCTCCCCACGGACCAAGAGGCCACGGACGGGCAAGACCGGTTGTGGCTGGTGCGGGCTGCGCAGGCGCTCGGCTTCCACAAACGGAACCGCGAGGAAGACGTGTGGGTGGGCGACCTGCTGCGGTGGCTCCGGGGATCGTGGCTGGAGTCGCTCGCGCTCGACGCGCTCGTCCGTGCGGAGGACGACCTCGGCCTGCACGGCGTGGCGTGGAGCGTCGAGAGCCGACCCGACATTCAAGCCTTAAGGACTGACGACGGAACGGACGACTACGACAAGTTCGAGTTGGACGTAATGGCGCTGCGGGGGTACCAGTTGTTCGCCGTCTCGTGCACGACCTCGCAAGGCAAGTCCGACGTGAAGAAGAAGCTGTTCGAGGTGCTCCACCGGGCACGCCAAATCGGTGGGGACGAGGCAAGGGCGGCGGTCGTCTCGGCCGTTCGGAACCCGGCGGCCGTCCAGAACGAGTTGTACGCGACGTACGGGCTGGGTCCGCAGGTCCGGGTGTTCGGACTGCACGACCTGCCCCACCTGGGTACGAAGCTGCCCGAGTGGATCCGGGACGCCTCGCGGATCGGGACGTGACGGCCGCGCTGCTCCTGCTCGACGTGGCCGCCACGCAGTCCTACGTGTTTCGCTCGAACGCGCTGCGGGAGGCAGCCGGCGCGTCGTACCTGGTGGACGCGGCGACGCGGGCGTGGCTGTTCGACGCGCTCGACGGTCGGCTCGACGGCCGGCACAACGCGGTCCGAGATCGTTGGGCAGCGGACCCCTACGACCCGGACGTGACGCTGGCGGCGGACGGCGCGCGGGCCGAGGTGGTTACGGCGGGCGGCGGGACGGCGACCGTCCTGTTTCGGGACCCCGACGACGCGAGGGCGGTGGCGCGAGACCTCTCGTATCGAGTCCTGAAGCAAGCACCTGGGCTCGACCTCGTCGCGACGGTCCACCAGGTTGAGGGCCTCTTCGAAGGGGGAAGCTTCTACGCCACGCTCGTCGCGGCACGGGCGGCGCTCGCACGGCACAAGGCCGGGCGCGCGCGTCCGACGTGGCCGACGGCGCTCGGCGTCACGCGCGAGGGGGACTCGACGGGGACGCCGGTTGTGGGGATGGCGGGCGAGGTCACAGACAAGGTCACGGACGTGCCCGAGAGGATGCGAGCGAAGCGGGTCTCGGCCGAGACGGCCGCGAAGCTCCGGGTCGTTGCGGGCGGGCCGAGATCGGACGTGGGGCGGAGGTTGCACGCGATGGTCCCGGCGCCGGACGGGTTCGGGTACGCGCTCGACGTGGAGGAGGCCGTCGGGACGGCCGAGGACCATCGGCACCTGGCCGTCGTCCACGCCGACGCCGACGGGCTAGGCGCGACGGGGAGCTTGGTAGGAGAGGGGCTGGCCGACGCCGAGGCAATCCGGGCCGTTCGGTCGTTCTCCGTCGCTGTCGCGCAGGCGACCAACGATGCACTGGGCGACATCGTCAACGGTCTCGCAGAGGCGTTCGAGCCGGTCACAGATGCGAACGGACGCAGGCGGTGGGTGCTGAGGCACGAGGGGTCCAGGCGACGCTCGACGGTGCTGGAGCTCGTAACGGCCCGCGACGGCGCGCCGCTCTTGCCGTTCCGGCCGATCGTGTCGGGCGGCGACGACGTGACGTTCGTGGCCGACGGCACCCTGGGCCTGAGCTTGGCGGCGCGCTATGCCGAGCGGTTCGCGCACCACGCGCGAGGGGGCGTGCTGGAAGGACTGTCGCTCTCCGCGTCGGCGGGTGTGGCCGTCGTGGGCGTCCGGTCGCCGTTTGCGCGGGCGTATGGGCTGGCGGACGCGCTGTGCAAGCGGGCGAAAACGTACCGGGCCGAGCTGCTGCGGGAGCTGAAGGAGCGGGGTGAACTCGACGACGGCCGACCGGCGATGGCGCTGGGCTGCCTCGACTGGTTGGAGGCGGTCGGCGGGACCGAGCACGACGTCGAGGCCGCCGTGCAGGGCGCGACGACGGCCGTCTACGCCAGCGGCGGGGGGGCACCCCGGTTGGCGCGGCTGACGCTGCGACCTGTGACGGTGGGGACGAGCCCGGTCAAGGCCGAGCGTTCGTGGCCCGTCGTCTGCGACGGCGTGCGGGCGTTCCAGTCCTCGGGGGTCTGGTCGCGCCGACAGCAGGGCGTCCTCGCAGACGAGGTGTTGCCCAGGGGGGAGGACGCGGCGAAGCGTCACGTCCAGAACGTGGGCCTGCCCCTCCCTCCCCTTCCCTCTCTCGATCCCCCTGGGAAGTACGCGGACGGCTCGCTGACCCCGGGGAACCGGTCGCCCTACGCCGACGCGCTCGGGCTCGCCGACCGCGTAGTGCTTCTCTCGGACGACCCATGAGCGAGCCGTACGTCTTGCGCATCGTCCTGCGCTCCGGGGCCACATTTGGTCGCGGCGTCCGGACGCCGTCCGTGGACGTCGAGACGGACCGGGACCCGGACACCGGGCTACCGTTCGTGCGGAAGTCGGTGGTGCGCGGGCTGATCGTGGAGGGATGCGCCGACGTGCTGTACGCCCTGCGCGAGCGCGGCCTGCCGTCGACGGCGTACGAGCCGCTGCGCGAGGCGGCCGGTCGGCTGTTCGGACGGCCGGGGTCGCGGGCCGAGTGCGAGGGCGCGCTGACGGTCGGGCGGGCCGAGCTGCCCGATGCGTACCGCCGGGCCGTGGCGGCGGCCGTCGCGAAAGACGCGGACGGGTCGTTGGTCCGGGGCGAGGCGCTGGCGGCACACGCCACGGTGCGGTGGTCGACCGCGAACGACGCCGAGACGGAGTCGGCCGCCGAGGGCACGCTGCGGTCGTCGCGGGTTGTGCACCGGGAGACGGCGTTTCGGGCGCCGCTCGACCCGGGAGTGAACCTCCACACCGCGGGTGAGGGGACGGCAGGCGGTCGGGTCGAGCGGGCCGTTCTCGGCGCGGCCGTGGCTGCCGTTCGCCGGGCCGGTTGGCGGCGGAGCCGGGGACGGGGCCGACTCCACCGGATCGAAGTCCGCCGGGGGGAAGGCGGCGACGATCTGGTGGGCGGCTGGCTGAACGATTTTGAGGACCTGATCACGAACCGACCATGAGCGCGCTCCCGACCTTGCACGCCGTTCGGTACCGGTTCGTGCTCCGGGACGGCGCCGTCGCGGGAGGCGCGCCGGGCGACCCGAACGCGCGCGTGTCGCTCCCGTACGTGCCGGGCTCGGCCCTGCGCGGCGTCGCGGCGCGGTCGTACGCTCGGAGCCAGGGGGACGGGGGGTTCGACGCGGCCGACGACGACCCGCGTGCGCTCCTGTTCTCGGGGGCCGTCCGGTACCTCCACGCCTATCCCGTCGCGGAGCCGACCTCGGGGGCCGCGACGAGGGCGCTCCCAGTGCCGCGGTCGTGGGTGACGGAGAAGCCGGCCCCAGGCACTCCGCTGGGTAAGCAGATGGCGATTGTGGATGCCGCGCGCTCGGAAGGCATTGACGAGGGGACGCTCTACGATCCGGTGATGGGGCCGTTCTTCGTCGGCGCGGGGGAGGCGCGGGCGCATGCCCCGTCGCGGGACGGGTCGATCCGGACGCAGCGGGACCGGACGTTTCGGCGGGCGACGCGGGACGGGGGCGCCGTGTTCTTCGTGGACCGGATCGCGCGCGGGACGGTGCTGGAGGCGGCCGTCGTCGCGGACTCGACCGAGCTAGCCGCGCGAGCCGCCGCGTTGATCGGCACGGGGATGAGGGTCGGGCGCGGGCGTGCACAGGCTGCGGTGACGCTGTTGGATGACGCGCCAATGGCCGTCACGTCCGGCGAGGCCAACGGCTTCGACGGATGGACGGACGACCTTCGAGCGGGCCGGCACACCGTGACGCTGCTTTCGGACGCCGTCGTGGAGGGACCGCACGGCCAGCCGGAGGCGTCGGCGCGCGCGTTCGGGGCTGCGCTTGCCGAGGCTCTTGGCGTCGAGGCGGTGACGGTGATGGGCGCGTTCCTGGCTCCGACGGAGGTCGGCGGGTCGAACGCCCATTTCGGGCTTCCGCTGGAGCGTCGCGTGGCGCTCGCGATGGGGAGCGTGCTCGTGTTCGAGACGCCGGGCGTGGACCGGGAGGCCGTGGTCCGCGCGCTCGCGAGCGGGCTGGGCGAGGGGACCGAGGTGGGACTGGGCCGGTTCGCCCTCGACTTCCCGCGAGGCGGGATGCCCGCGCTTGGACAGGGCGAGGCACCGGCGTTCGTCGAGCCGACGGAGGCGCCGGACCTGAGCCGCGAGGATCCAGGCGACGAGTCGCGGGTGCTAGCTCGCCGACTGGTGGACCGCGTCGTCGAGCGGCGGCTGGCGGGGCCGGTCCGGGCGCTTGCGGATCGGTGGCTACAGGACGAGAAGAAGCGACTCGTGAAGCTCACGGCGACACAACTGAACGGGCTGCGGGCCGCGGTCAATGAGGCGCGGGGGGGCGAGGGCGCGGCATCGCTGAGGGGGTACCTCAGTGCGTTGTCGCCGACCCAGAAGAGGCACTATCAGGAACTCGCTGGGTGGATTCGGGACCAGCTTGACCGGGCGGAGCCGAAGAATGGCGCCCGGCCGGCCGTGTTCGGATCGCTCGACGTCTCGAAGCTGGACAACCTCCGCGTCGGCACGCTCGGTCCGCAGCTCGACGCCGACCTCGCCCTTCGGGCCACGCTCGACGCGCTCGCGCTCATGCTGACGCAGGCGCCTCAACGACGCCGGGACCCATGACCACGACCGACCTTCCCCGGCCATCCGATGGGGCCTCGTTCTGGAGCGCCGAGAGCGCGCGCGGCGTGCGCGTGCGCGTGGTGGTCGAGGCCGTGTTCACGCTGACGCGGCCGGCGCACATCGGGTCGGGCGAAGGCTCGGCGGTGGCCGACGCCGCCGTGCTCACCGACCCGGTGGACGGGGGGCCGTTAATGCCGGGCGAGGGGCTGGCGGGGGCGCTCCGGCGGTATCTGAGAGTGCGCGAGGGCGGCTACCCGTGGCAGTTTGGGTGGGAGGAGCGGAGGGGGCGACTCGCCCACGAGCGGCTGCTGGGCGACGACCGGGACCGGGCCGGCGACGACGACGCCCTCCCCTCCCCCCTCGTCGTGGAGGACGCGCTGGGCCGGTTGCCTGAGGGGGTGAGAGCACCCGAGGTTCGGTCCTCGACGGCCATAGACAGCGAGGTCCGTGCGCGGAAGGACGGGTCGCTGCGGGACCGCGAGGCGTGGCCGGCCGGGACGACGTTTTGTCTCGGGTTCGAGCTGGTGGTGACCGAGCGCGAGGACGAGGGCGACCTCCGACGGGCGCTGGCGACGGCGATGTGGGGGCTTCACACGGGGGAGGTCCGCGTCGGCGCCAAGACGCGGCGGGGGTATGGGGCCGGTCGGCTGTCGGGCGTCCGCGTCCGGCGGTACGGCCTCGCCGAGTCGCCCGAGGCTGGACCGGACCCGCTGCTGGCCTGGCTGCGCCAGGACGGCGACCTGGCCGAGACAGAGACCGAGGCAGACTCGGCCGAGGCCGTCTGCGCGTGGCTGCTCGACGCCGACTCTGAAGAGCCCGAAGCGTGGGACCTCGTCCCCGACCGCCGAGTCCGCGTCGTGATGGATACGACGGCCCGCCCGGTGGGGCCGCTCCTGTTCGGGGGCGGGGAGGCGGGTGCGGCCGACGAGTCGTTTTTCGAGGCGCGCCACGGGGAGGACGGTCAGGTCGTGCCTGTCGCGCGAGGGACGGGGCTAGCCGGCCCGCTCCGGGCACGGGCACTCCGCGTGGCGCACGCCGTGCGTGAGGGGGACCCGAGCGCAGCCGAGCGCTGGCGGGACCGCGTGTTCGGGTTCGCCGACGGTGGAGGCAACGAGGGCGAGGCGGCGCAGGCGAGCCGCGTCCTGGTGGACGAGGCCGCCATCGAGCACGGCCGGGCTGACCTCGTCCAGTCACGGCTTCGGATCGACCCGTTCCTGGGCGGTGCGAGCGACGGGGCGCTGTTCCACGAGCGGGCCGTCACACCGCGCGACGAGACGCTGCTCCCGCTGCGCGTTGAGTTGGAGGGGCCGGAGGACCGCGACGTGGGGCTGCTGCTCCACGTGCTGCGCGACGTATGGACGCAGGACCTCGCGTTCGGGAAGGGCGAGGGCATCGGCCGAGGTCGGATCGAGGGCCGGGACGCTGCTCTCACGTTCTACGCGCCGGACGTCGGCGAGCCCCGTGTGTACAGACTCGAAGCCCGCGTTGGTAGTGCGTACCCTGACTCATTTGGGTTGTCCGTCCAGGGACCGGCGGCCGACCGGTACGGCCTCGACCTCGACGCCTACGACCGCGCGATGCGCGGCGAGCCGACGACGCCCGATACCCCATGAGACCGCCCTCGCCCGTCCGTGACGCGATCTCGGCGCTGTACGCGCCGACGCCCCTCCGGGAGGTGGTCACGACCACCTCCGAGCCTGTGCGGTTCGCGGTCGGCGCCGGAGACTCGGACCAGGCGCTCCGAAACGCGCTGTGTAAGCTCGCGGCCGAAGCGGAGGCCCATTGGTTGCTCGCCCACCTCGACGACGGCGTAGCGTGGGGCCGGTTCGAGCCCGACGGGTCGGGCGGGGTCTCGCTGGCGCTGGCGCGCGAGCTAGCCGACGACGTGGAGCGGGCCAAACGGTACAGCGCTCCGCTTCGGGCGGCGACGCTGCTGAGGGCGCGGGTGTTTGGAGAGGACGTCGAGGTCCGCGTGCGGCGGTCGCGCGACAGGTTCCGCGCGCACCGGCTCCGCGACAAGGTCGGCGACGGGGACGGCGCGTTCGAGGGGGCGCTCGACCTCGTGCACGAGGTATGGGGGCAGTGGGGCCGCCCACTGGGCGGGTCGTTCACGTACGTGGACGAGGGGCAGAAGGGGTTCGGCCACGTGCTCCCGCTCGCGCCGCCGCCGGGGTTCGCCGCCGACCCCGAGGCGGAGTTCGGTCCGGTCCGGGCGGGCTACCGGGTGCGGACGTACCTCGGCCTCTCCTCAGCGCCGGGCGACACGCCCACCAGCGGCGGGGCCGGGCTGGTCCCGGTGGCCCACCGGCTCGTCGCGCTCGGCTGGATACTCAACGACACAGACGCTCCCGATTCCGATGCCTGAGCATCAACTGACGACCCACAACCCGCCCAACGCGGGAGACGCTCGCCAGGGCACGGCGCCGTACGCCTACGTCCCTGTCGGACGGTCGGTGCTCCACGTGTGCGAGCTGCCGGCGCAGGACCGCTACCACGCGAACCGGCAAACGGGGCACGTGGACCTGGTGGTCGAGGCGCGGACGCCGGTGTACGTCCGGGGGCCTGTGTCGCCGGACGACCTCGCTGCGGAGAAAGCGGAGCAGGCCCTCCGCGACGACGACAAGAGCGGTAATGCTCAGCGCATTCGGGACGCCGCTAGCAAGGCCCGGAAGATGCGGGACGCCTTCTACCACTCGGGCGACCCTGCCCGTCCGGTGATCCCCGGCTCGTCGTGGCGCGGCGCCGTGGGCGGGCTACTGACGACGCTGAGCTACGGTCGTCTGCGCGGGCTGTCTGACACCCCAGTCACGTTCCGGACGGCGGTGACGAACCCGAAGGTGATGAAGCGGACCAAGGACGGACGCCTCGTGGAAGACCCCAGGTTTCACGAGTTGGCCGGACTGTATCAGTCCGTGATTCCCAAGAATGCGCCGAACGTGCTTGCCGGGTTCGTTGGCCGCGATAAGGGAGGCTGGTTCGTCGAGCCTCCTGACCCGATAGGTGAGGCTCAATGGGGGGACCGGATGAAGGGCAAAAGGGCGGAGGGAGAAGGAACGTACGCGCGGGTCCACGCAGCTAATGTTGATAACACTCCGAACATCACGGGGCAGGGAGAGCGTCTCAACCCAGGATCTGAGAAGGGCACGATGGAGGACGTACCCGACGTCTCCCGAAAGGGTCGGGCATACAAGCCCGGGCAGTACAGGGTGCGATTTACGCACAACGACTCCACGCCCAAAGGAGGGTCGCTGACTCTCCACACGACAGGAACCCTAGGCGAGCCTGGCGTCCTCGTGTTTCCCGGCAACATGGTAGAGTTGGGGAGCGGGCGGCCCCGGAAGTCCGCGTACCTCGTGCGCGGGACGGCCCCGAGTGGGACGCCCCTAAGTAGGGAGAGGGGCCAGCATGCGGTCGCCCTCCTCCCTGCTGCTGTCAAAGCCTACCAAGCGAGTCTCACCGACTGGCAGCGGGAGCACTACGGCGAGAGTGGAGGCATCGAGGTAGGCCGAGTACTCTTCTACGTCGATCCCAACTCCCACGGGGAGTGGGTGAAGCGAGCGGTCACGTCGGACGAGGCAAAGCACGTGCTGTTCTTCGGGACGACGCCGTACTTCCGTCAGGTCTACCTCCGTCCGAACGCAGGGACGTACACACCGGCCTCGCCGCAGGCTCTCTACGACGAGATGCTGGAGGCAGCGGGGGACAAGCGTACGGCGCCTGACTTGCCAGAGGCCGTGCTCGGGTTCGCGGAGCCCCGGTACGGGGGGCGCCGGTTCACGCTCGTCGGCGTCGACCCACCCGACAGCGCGGACAAGACGCGTCCGCTCCGGGAGGTGTACGCCGGTCGGGTCACGTTCGACGACGCCCCGCTCGTGTCGAACCCGGAGGGTGCCGCGACGCCGTTCTTGAGCGACCGGGAGCTCCAGCTCCGGGTGCTCAGTTCGGGGTCGTCGGCGTACTTCCCGAACGTGCTCGCGCAGGGTGACCCGCGGAAGGGGAAGCTGGACGACTGGTCGAGCGCGTCCGCGACGTTGGCGGGGCAGCGGCGGCAGATGCCGCAACGCCCCCGAGACACGCCGGCGGGGTCCGTCGCTCGGGGGGACGTGAAGAACAAGGATTGGTTCGACCACGCGCTCCACCCGGCGACGGGCGCGACGGGAGACGCTCAGGCAGAAGACGACCCCAAGGCGGATATGCTGGCACCGCCCGTCCGACCGGTCGCGCCAGGTACTCAGTTCTCTTTGCGGGTCCGGTTCGAGAACCTCTCCACCGTCGAGTTCGGCGCGCTCCTCTCGGCGCTCGTGCCCCACGACGCGCGGCACCCTGAGCGGCGGCTGGTGCATCGGGTCGGGATGGCGAAGCCGTTCGGGTTCGGGGCGCTGCGCGTCGAGGAGGCCTGGCTGACGCTCACCGACCGGTCGGCGCGCCCGGCCGACGGGGACGCGCCGGCCGGGCGCTACGGGTCGCTGTTCGAGCGGAACGACGAGGGGCAGGTCGTCGGGTGGCACACCGGTCAGCGTGAGCCGGAGGATCTGCTAGCCGACGAGCACGCGGCGCTGCGGCGGTACGCCGGGCCGTTCGAAGCGGAGCTCGGGCGGGTCCTCGGCGAGGACCCGGCACGCGGCTGGTCGCTCTCGGAGGAGGGCCGCATCCGCGAGTTGTACGCCACGCTCGACGAGGAGGGTGCCCCGGCTGACTGGCGGACGCGCGACGAGCTCCCCAGAGAACTGCGCCCGCCGGGCCGCGACTCCGATGACCGGCGTTTCGTCGTTGACGAGGACTCCGGCTGCTCCGTCCCGAACCCGGTCTATCCATCGGTGAGCCAGCACGGCGAGTACCGCGTGCTGCCGAGCCCGACGGCGTGGTCGGATCCGAGGTGGGGGGACGCCGAGTGCGTCGCCCCCTCGGACGGCGGGGACGGAGGCGGGAATGCCCCGGCGAGTGGCCCGCCTCGTACCGAGTCCCGAGGCCGACCGGCGGCCCCGTCCGCTGCGGCTCCGCCTTCAGCCGCTGACATCGGGACCCGCCAGCGCGGCGTCGTGACGAAGGTGCTTCCCGGCGGCGCGGCGGGGTTCATCACCCCGGACGCCGGGTACTGGCGCCCTGCGAGGGGCGGGGTGTACGTGAGTGCTCAGGACGTGAGCGGTGTGCCCTCGCTGATGGATGGTCTCCGCCTCTCTTATCTCCTCGTCGAGGCGACGGGCGCGCACCAGGGAAAGTGGAACGCGAAGCACGCAGAGGCGGAAGAAGGTCCGAGCGGCGGGGTCGGACCCCACCGCTCGACGGAGAGGCGACCGGCAGACGTGGGCACCCCGGCACAACGAGCGGCCCATGTCGACGCGGAGCGGCCCTTCGTCGGTATCGTCAACTGGTGGGGGGTTGGGGTTGGGTTTATCCGGGTGACGACGGAGACGCGGCGCTCGATTGAGGATCGAGGGATCGCGTTCGGTTCCAAACCGGATGTGTTCGTCCGTCTTGCAAGTGTTGAGGGGGACGGCTTCAGGGAGCTCCAGAAGGGAGAGACCGTAACGTTCGACGTCAAGCGGGGGCGAGAGGGACCCGAGGCCGTCCGCGTGCTCCGGGTCGAGCGCTGACCGGCGGGGTGCCGAGCCTCAACGTGCTGTGGCAGGCGGTGGGGGCGGCGGGCCGAAGGGGTCCCCGCCAGCGGACGCGGCTCCGTCGCCGGAGGCGGCGCCGAGGCCGTCGCGTATGGCGCGGCTGTGGCCCTCGATGTCGTGGCGGGCCGCCTCGTGGTCGGCGTCCTGCGCGCGCTTACGGCGGCGGAGGTCGGCGTCGATGGCGGCGAGGCGGTCCTCGTGGTCGAGGAGAGCGCCGGCGCGGGCGCGGAGGCCGTCGAACGTGATGAAGATCACGCCCTCCATGACACAAGCGACGAGGAGCGCGATGGCGAGGGGGAACGCCTCGTAGGGGATGGGCAGGCCGAGCCCGGCGAGGAGCGCGCGGAAGGCCGAGAGGTGGGGCTGCTGGGCGAGCGGGCTCTCGCGGAAGGTCCGGTTCTCGTCGAGGTCGCGGAGCGCGTCGGCGAGGCGGCCGTCGGCGGCGCGGCGCTCGGCGGTCCACTCGGCGCGGAGCCGGTCGCGCTGGCGCTCACTCTCGCGGTACTTGCGTCCGTAGCCGGACGCTTCCTCCTCGGCCATGCGCCGCTCGAACGTGGCGACGGCGGGGCCGAACCGGTCCTCGACCGCCTGAACCTCCGCGGCGTGGGCCGTCTGGATCCGGTCGCGGGCCTCGTCACGGAGGCGTTCGGCGCCCGGCGCGTCGGTGCCGGCCGAGATGAGGAGGGCCGAGGCGAGGACCGAGAGGGCGAAGAGCCCGACGGCCGTGGCGACGCGGATGGCCGACCCCTCGCGCCCGTAGAGGACGCCCCCGACCTTGCCGCCTTCGAGGCCGACGACGAGCGCGGCGGCCACGAGTCCCCCGACGCCGAGGAGGTCGCGGAGGACGAGCCACTCGAACACGCCCGAGATGAACGCGACGAGGAGGCCGAGGCCGACGACGACGGTGTGACCAGCGAGGCCGAGGGCGTCGAGGAAGCGAGCGCGCGCAGAGCCGAGCCGGTGCCGGGCGTCGTCGGAGGCCGCGTCGGCGTCGCGGCCGAGCGGCCGGGGGCCTGGGAGCCCGGACGTCGGGCGGGGGGTGGCGTCGGGGCGTTCGGTCTCGGGACGGTCCATCGTCGATGCGGCGGCGGTTCGATGCGTGAGTGGCGCCGCCAGCCGGGAACCGGACGGGCCTGCGTCGGGGCTCGGCAGGTCAGGCGGACCGTCGGGGTCCACGTGCGCCGTCGGCGGCGGTCGTTAGCCGACGCGCGCGGACGAGAGCTCGGTGAACCGGGCGCGCACGTTGTTCATGACGTTGTGGTACTCGGCGAGGTGGGCCTCGAGCTCGTAGAGCCGGCTCTTGGCGACGTTCGGCGGGAGGCCGTCGGCGTCGAGCCGCTCGTAGGCCGTGGTGAGCCAGCCGTGGAACTGGTCCGAATACTGCTCCATCTCGCGGCGGACCTCCTCGTAGCGGGCAAGGAGGACGCGCTGGACCTCGACCTCGAGCGCCGTGCTCTGGGCGCGGAGCACGGCGTTGCCGTAGTCCTTGAGCGCGGTCTCCTTGACCTCGTGGACGGTCCGGAGCATCCGGAGCCGGTGGTCGGCGACGGCCTCGCGCGTCCGGCGGCGCGTGGTGATGACGGCGCGGCCGTCTTCGGTGAACCGGTCGAGGAACCGGGTCGGCCGGTCGATCTCGCGGCCGGCCCGGTCGCTCTGAAGCGCCGTCTCCTCGAGGTCTAGACGCGTGTCGGCAGCGTCGGCGGGGAGCGTGGAGCCCGCGAAGGGCGTGCGGGCGACGGCGAACGGGTTGGGGCGGGACACGGGCGCAGCGGGTGTGTACCGGACCAGTGGTCGCCTCGCTCGGGAACCGGACGGGGCAGAGACACAAAAGAGAGGGGGACCTCTCCCCTCCCCCCCGTTGCCCGATCGCACCCGGTCCGACGACCCGCTCGCCCCGCTGACTGCTCTACGGGCGGTCCGTTTGCAGCTTGTGTACGTCGTGACCGAGCCGTGGCAGCCGCCCCGTTGGCTGGGCCACGCACTACGTGGAGCCCTGGGATGGAGCCTCGCGCGGACGCTGTGCTCCCCCCGGTGCGGCTTGGGTGACCAAGCCGATGCGCCCGAGGATCACGCCGAGGACTGTCTGTTCCGGGAGGCGTTCCGACCGACGGTGGCCGAGCACGTCGGGCGGGCGCTCAAGACGGGGGCCGACGTGCCGCGCCCGTACGTGGTCCGCCCGCCCCTCGACGTGCGCCGCATATACGGGAGAGGAGACGTGCTAACGGCCGAACTCGTACTGCTTGGCCGGGCCGCTGCGCTCTGGCCGCACTTCGAACACGCGGCGCGTGACCTGCGCTCGAATGACCCGGCGCTCCGACCGCCGCCCCTGCGACTGGCATCCGTGCTGGACGGTCAGAGCGAGCCGCCAGGCGAGCTCGTCGGGATGCCGGCGACCTGGGTGCCGGTGGTACCCGACGAGGGTAGTGCGAGCGTAGGCCGTGTGCACTTCTTGACGCCCCTGGTCCTCCGTACGCCGAAGGACTGGGGCGCCAGCCGAGGCCAGCGGTCATCAGGAAAGCGGCGGTCGATGCGCCCCAGCGAGGTCGGGACGGCGGACGGGATGGGCCTTCTCGTTCGCTCTGTACTGAGGCGTCTCGACCAGTTGACAGCGCTGTGGGTAGACGGGGCTGAGGGGTGTATGCCTCGGCGGAGCCAGGTCCAAGCGGCGGTCCACGTGACTCGCTACGACTTGCGAAGCGTCCCGACGCGGTCTGGGACGGAGGGGGTGATGGGGTCGGTCGACGTCGAGTTCTGCACGGCTTCCGCGTCGCGGTTGCTGCGGGCGGCGAGCGTCGTTCACGCGGGGTCACAGACGACGTTGGACGGCTCGGGATGGCTCGCCGTCGCGCCAGGCGGCCGACCAATCTAGGCAGACCACCGCGGAGTGGACCCCGCGCGAGGCCGGCGTCGGCGACGTTGAACCGGCTGATGATTACGCCGTTGGTTTGTGAGCGGACCTAGTACTGTGACCGCTTCACACTGTCGGGTAGAGCCGCCTCAGCGTCCGCCGCGCGTCGTCGGTTGTGAACTGCCACTCGACCGTGCCTGCCTCAGTGTTGCGCAACCCGACCCACGCCTCGACCTCCGTGGCCATCTCG
>JBCDKT010000060.1 GCA_038746285.1 Bacteroidota bacterium | reverse complement strand
TAGTGTCTCACCTATACGAGGTCGTCCCCGCGCAGGCGGGGACCCATGCACCCCCCTGTGTGAAGCGCCGCCGCCTGATGGATGCCCGCCTGCGCGGGCATGACATGAGAGTGAGGCAACAATCCTCAGAGGTGGTATAAGAGTGCCTAACAAAACCTATTGTTGTCATTGCGAGCGAGCGAAGGGAGCGCGGCAATCTCCTGAGTGAGACGGCGTCCCGAGGAGATTGCTTCGTTGCTGCGCTTCTCGCAATGACAGCCTGGGTAGGTTTTGTTTAGAGCGTCTAAAGCGCGTTCATTTTCGCATCGCCTGATACTCCGCCAAAACGTCTTCGTCAATCTCTACCGAACCGGCTCCGGCCCAATGGCGGTCGCTTCCGTCTCGCTTGACTCCAGAGATCCAATACTCCTCGCCTGTTTCCACATCGCGATAGTTCCCTGACGCTCCGCCGCCCTCAATACGCTCAAAGCGACGCTCCCGGTAATACACCGAGCGGCCAGACTTCGAGAAGGTGACGCGTCCTATCCGGGCGGGCCCGTTGTCGCTGAAACCAGACTTCAGTTCGAGATACACGATCCGGCTTCGTTTGCCACGATCAAGCTGGCCCATCGGTGCACCTTATTCCGTCAGCCGCCGGGCACCGGTGTAGGCGGCCCCGACGAGGAGGATCTTGGCGAGGTCCCACAGCACGAACCCGAGCCAGCCCTTCGTGACCGACTCCGCCCAGGTCGCGTGGCCGGCGGCGTAGTGGAGCCAGACGACGCCGATTGTGAACAGCACCGCCGAGCCGAGGAGGAGCGAGAGCACGGACCCGGCGAACGTGTTCCACCGCTTCGAGGCCGCGCCGACGACCGCGCCGACGAGCGGGTAGGCCAGCAGGTAGCCCGCCGAGACCGCGCCGAAGAGGTAGGCCGGCCCGAAGCCGTCGCCCGCGAAGACCGGGAAGACCATCCCGAGCGCGAGGTAGAGCGCCATCGCGAAGAGGCCACCTCGCCAGCCGAGGAAGAGGCCGCTGCCGTAGACGGCGAGCGTCTGGAGCGTGATCGGCACCTCCCAGAGGTAGATGCGGACCTGCGCGCCGAGCACGGCGAGGAGCGCGAAGCCGACGACGCCCGCGACCTGAATCAGCGTCGAGGCATGGTCGCTGCGGAGGAGGTCGACGGAGGCAGTGCGGGGCGAGTGGAGGGCGAGTGTGGACATGGCTGGCGGAGCAAGGTGAAGGGGTGTCGTCTCAGCAGATGGGAGAATCGAGACCCATCGAAGAAAGACCGCGGACGGCAGACCGCAGACGGCGTTTCTCACTGCTGAACGGCGGCGTGAGTGCGTCGTCTGCGGTCCCGCCCAAAGATACACCACCGCCGCGTTTCGCTCGGCGTAGCTTCCGGTCTCTCCTCTCCCACCCGACGCCCTGCCCGTGTCCGACCACATCCTGACCCACGCCGATGGCGGCGTGCTCCGCCTCACCATCAACCGGCCCGAGAAGAAGAACGCGCTCACGGTCGCCATGTACGCGGCCCTCGCCGAAGCCTTTCAGCGTGCCGAGGGCGACCCGTCGGTCCGCGTCGTCCTGCTCCACGGCGCGGGCGACGCCTTCACCGCCGGCAACGACCTGATGGACTTCGCCGCCAACCCGCCCGCGGACGGGTCGAGCCCGGTCTTCCAGTTCCTCACCGCGATCAGCACCGCCACGAAGCCGGTCGTCGCGGCCGTTCACGGCCCCGCCATCGGGATCGGGACGACGCTGTTGCTGCACTGCGACCTCGTCTACGCCACGCCCGACGCGCGCCTCCAAATGCCGTTCACGACGCTCGGCCTCTGCCCCGAGGCCGCGTCGAGCTACCTCCTCCCGCTCGTCGTCGGGCCGCAGCGGGCGGCGGAACTGCTCCTCCTCGGCGACCCGTTCACCGGCGAGCAGGCCCACGCGTGGGGCCTCGTCAACGAACTGCTGACCGAGGGCGACCTCCTGAACCGGGCGACGGCCCAGTCCGAGGCCATCGCCGCGCGCCCGCCCGCGTCGATCCGCCTGACCAAGCAGTTCCTCCGCCGCCGCGACGCCGACGCGGTGCAGGCCACGATCCGCGACGAGGCCGAGGCGTTTCTGGAGCGTCTCCAGAGCCCCGAGGCCGCCGAAGCCTTCACCGCTTTCTTCGAGAAGCGCACGCCCGACTTCTCCTCGTTCAACTGACCCATGCCTCGCATCCTCCTCCTCGCAGCGTGCCTGCTGGCCGGGACCGCTGCCCACGCGCAGCCTCTGCTCCGGTACGGCGTCTCCGGCGGCCTCGCCCTGGCAACCCAGTCCCCCGGCGAGGACAGCCGCTCCGGCTTCAACGTGGGCGTCTACGCTGAGGTCGCCCCCCTACCCTTTCTGGCGGTCGGGGCCGACCTGAGCTACGTCCAGAAAGGCCAGCGCTTCGACAACACGCAGCTGTTGCTCGTTGAAGGCGACACGGTGCTCACTGCCGGGACCTCGACGATCGCGCTGGACTACGCCAGCTTCGCGGTCACCGCCAAGCCCTCGGTTTCGCTGAGCCCGAGGGGGCCGGAGGTCTACGCCGTCCTCGGTCCACGCCTGGACCTGCTGCTGCGCGAGAAGCTCCTCTTCGGCAGCGACGACGTCGAGGACTTCACCGTCACGACGGAGCGCAACGCCTCGACCGTGTTCGGCTATGATGTGGGCGTTGGCGTCCGCCTCAGGACGCTGCTCCCGACACCGGTCTTTGCCGAGGCCCGCTTCAGCGGCGATCTCTCCGAGGTGATCCCGGAGGCGCCCGACGTGAGAAACCAGGTCGTCCAGCTCCGACTCGGACTCGACTTCTAGCGAGCGCCGGCGAGGAGATGCGCAGGGGGCCAAACGGCGTTCTGGGTGCGGCCGTGGCCGGTCTCGCGGTCGTAGGCCCGGTTGAGCGCGTCGTACTCGTCCAGGATGGCGACGACCGCACGCTGCGCCTCGCCCTTGATCTGGCTGCACGAGGGCGTGTGGAGCGAGACCAGGTGCCAGCGGATCGCCTCGCCGGCCTCCTCCGCGAAGCGGCGGTGCCCGTCCTCGTGCGCGTCGAGCGCCGTGACGAACCGGTTCCACGCGGTGCGCACCTCGGCCGGCGTCCCGGCCGGCGGCACCCACTGCGGCAGGTGGGTCTTGATGACGACCCGCACAACGATGTCTTCCATCGAGCAGCGCGTGGCCCGCTCTCTCCACCGGTACTCAGCGTTGACCTCCCACTCGGTCAGTCCGAAAAACCGCTCACCCTCGATCGACGGTCCGCGCAGGGCGAGGTTCTTCAGCAGCGACCGAGGCGTCGCCCCCTCCACCTCGTAGTAGACCGTCTCCCGGTGCACCTCCACGGTGCCCGTCTCCGGATCTGGGGCCAGGGGCTGCGCGGGCAGTTCGCAGGCGGTGAGACTGAGAGCGAGGACGAGCAGAAATCGGAACACGAGGGCCGAGCCAGGTGAATGTGCGTCACCTGGGGGTTTCGGCCTCAGCGCGGGGCGGCTAAACTATGCCTCCGGCAATGCACCGCTTGCACGCCAATCCGCCCGTGTTAATTCAGGAGGGGGCGGGCACAGCGAGGGCGGCCCCGTCGCCGCTTCCGGCGCGCGCGCCGGGGTCGTAGCCGAGCGCGGGCGAGAGCCACCGCTCGGCCTCGCTCACCGGTATCCCCTTGCGCCGGGCGTAGTCCTCGACCTGGTCGCGCCCGAGCACGCCGAGGTTGAAGTACGCCGCCTCGGGGTGCGCGAGGTACAGCCCGCACACCGACGCGGCGGGTGCCATCGCGAGGTGCTCCGTCAGCGTGACGCCCGTGCGCTCGGTCGCGCCGAGGAGGTCGAAGAGCGCGAGCTTCTCGGTGTGGTCCGGCTGCGCGGGGTAGCCGGGCGCGGGGCGGATGCCGGCGTAGCGCTCGCGGATGAGGTCGTCGTTCGAGAGCGCCTCAGCGTCGGCGTAGCCCCAGAGGTCGCGGCGGACGATCTCGTGAAGGCGCTCGGCGAAGGCTTCGGCGAGGCGGTCGGCGAGGGCTTTGGCGAGGATGGCGTGGTAGTCGTCGTGGTCGGCCTCGAACTCAGAGACCAGTTCGTCCAAGCCGTGTCCGGCGGTGACGACGAACGCGCCGAGGTAGTCGCCGCGCCCGCTCGCGTGGGGCGCGACGAAGTCGGCGAGGGCACGGTTGGCCTTGCCGGGCGTCTTCTCGGTCTGCTGCCGGAGCGTGTGGAACGTGGCGAGGCGCTCGGTCCGGCGCTCGTCGGCGAACAGGTCGATGTCGTCGCCGTCGGCACCTGCGGGCCAGAGGCCGACGATGCCGTGCGCCTGCACCAGTTTGTCGTCGATCATCCGGTCGAGGAGCGCGTTGGCGTCCTCGAACAGCTTGCGCGCGGCTTCGCCCCGTTTCGGGTCATCGAGGATGTTCGGGTACTTGCCCCTCATCTCCCACGCGATGAAAAACGGCGTCCAGTCGATGTAGGCGCGGAGGTCCGCGAGGTCGAAGCCGAGGAACTCCGTGATGCCGGGCGTGCGCGGAGCGGAGATGGGTGCGGCGCTCCAGTCGATCTCGGCGCGGTTGGCGCGGGCGTCGCCCAGCGAGAGGAGCTTCGCCTCGCGCGTGCGGCGGGCGTAGCGGTCGCGCTCGGCGGCGTACTCCTCCGCGACCTCGGCGGCGAAGGCGTCGCGCTGCCCGTCGGTGATGAGCTTCTGCACGACGGGCACGCTCCGGCTCGCGTCGAGGACGTGGACGACCGGCCCGTCGTACTGCGGCGCGACCTTGACGGCGGTGTGGACCTTCGAGGTCGTCGCCCCGCCGATCAGGAGCGGGGTGTCGAAGTCCTGCCGCTTCATCTCGGCGGCGAGGTGGACCATCTCGTCGAGCGACGGCGTGATGAGGCCGGAGAGCCCGATCACGTCCACGTTGTGCGCCCGCGCCTCGGCCAGGATCTTCGCCGCCGGCACCATCACCCCGAGGTCGATCACCTCGAAGTTGTTGCACTGGAGGACGACCCCAACGATGTTCTTGCCGATGTCGTGGACGTCGCCCTTGACGGTCGCCATCAGCACCTTCGGGAGCGCCTTCGCCTCGGCACCGCTCTCTTCTTTCTCGGCCTCGATGTAGGGGAGGAGGTACGCCACCGCCTTCTTCATCACGCGGGCGCTCTTGACGACCTGCGGCAGAAACATCTGCCCGCTCCCGAAGAGATCGCCGACGACGTTCATCCCGTCCATCAGCGGCCCCTCAATCACCTCTAGCGGCTTGTCTGCTTGTTGCCGCGCCTCCTCGGTGTCCTGCTCGATGAAGTCGACGATGCCCTTGACGAGCGCGTGGCTCAGCCGGTTGGCGACCGGGGCCTCGCGCCAGGCGAGCGTCTTCTCCTCCTTCGCCTCGGTGCCTTCGGCGGCGATCTCCTCGGCGATCTCGACGAGGCGCTCGGTCGCGTCGTCGCGGCGGTCGAAGAGCACGTCCTCGACCCGCTCCAGGAGGTCCGGCTCGATCTCGGAGTAGACCTCGAGCTGCCCAGCGTTGACGATGCCCATGTCGAGGCCCGCCCGCCCGGCGTGGAGGAGGAACGCGGCGTGCATCGCCTCGCGGACGCGGTCGTTGCCGCGGAACGAGAACGACAGGTTCGAGATGCCGCCCGAGACGCGGGCGTGCGGGAGGTTGGCCTTGATCCAGCGCGTGGCCTCGATGAAGTCGATAGCGTAGCGGCGGTGCTCCTCCAGGCCTGTCGCCACGGCGAAGACGTTGGGGTCGAAGATGATGTCTTCCGGCGGGAAGCCGACCTCGTCGACGAGCAGGCGGTAGGCCCGCTCGCAAATCTCCTTGCGGCGCTCCAGCGAGTCGGCCTGCCCGTCCTCGTCGAAGGCCATCACGATGACGGCTGCGCCGTACGCGCGGACGCGCCGCGCCTGCTCTAGAAAGGGCAACTCGCCCTCCTTCAGCGAGATCGAGTTGACGACGCCCTTGCCCTGGACGCACCGCAGCCCGGCCTCGATCACCTCCCACTTCGACGAGTCAACGACGACCGGGACGCGCGAGATGTCGGGCTCGGCGGCGACGAGGTTGAGGAAGGTCTGCATCGCGGCCGCGCCGTCCAGCATCCCCTCGTCCATGTTCACGTCGATGAGCTGGGCCCCGTCCTCGACCTGCTGCCGGGCGACGCTGAGGGCCTCTTCGTAGTCGCCCTCTTTGATGAGCCGGGCGAAGCGGCGCGAGCCCGTGACGTTCGTCCGCTCGCCGATGTTGACGAAGTTGGTCCCAGGCCGGACCACGAACGGCTCCAGCCCGCTCAGCCGGAGCGTCGGCTCGGCGGTCGGGATCGGGCGCGGGGGGTGCTCAGCGGCGGCCTCGGCGATCGCGGCGATGTGCGCGGGCGTGGTCCCGCAGCAGCCGCCGACGAGGTTGACGAACCCGGCCTCGGCGTAGGCGCGGATCTGCTCGGCCATGAACGCGGGCGTCTCGTCGTAGCCGCCCATCGCGTTCGGCAGCCCGGCGTTCGGGTAGAGGCTGACGGGGACGGTCGCAACCTGACTGAGCGCCTCGATGAACGGCCGCATCTGGGCCGAGCCGAGCGCGCAGTTGAGGCCGACCGACAGCAGGTTCGGGCAGTGGGCGAGCGAGAGCCAGAAGGCCTCGACGGTCTGCCCCGAGAGCGTCCGCCCGCTCATGTCGACGACCGTCCCGGAGAGCATCACCGGAAGCTGCGTCCCCGTCGCCTCGGCGTGCTCGGCGACCGCCGAGATCGCCGCCTTCGCGTTGAGCGTGTCGAAGATGGTCTCGATCAGGAGGAGGTCCACGCCGCCGTCGACCAGGCCCTCGATCTGCTCGCGGTAGGCGTCGCGCAGCTCGTCGTAGGTCGTCGCCCGGAAGCCGGGGTCGTTGACGTCGGGCGAGAGCGAGAGCGTGCGGTTAGTCGGGCCGAGGGCGCCTGCGACGAAGCGCGGCCGGCCGGGCGTCTCGGCGGTCTTGGCGTCGGCGGCGTCGCGGGCGAGGCGAGCGGCGGCGGCGTTGAGTTCGTAGACCAGGCTCTCGGCCACGTAGTCCGCCTGCGAGATCGAGGTGCTGTTGAACGTGTTGGTCTCGACGATGTCCGCGCCCGCGTCGAGGAAGGCGTGGTGGATGCCGCGGATGAGGGCCGGCTGGGTGAGGACGAGGAGGTCGTTGTTGCCCTTGAGGGGGTGGCCCCAGTCGGCGAAGCGCTCGCCCCGAAAGTCGGCCTCGCCGAGGTCGTGGCGCTGGATCATCGTCCCCATCGCCCCGTCGATGACGAGGATGCGGTCGACGAGGAGCCGGCGGAGTTCGGCAGTGCGGTCGGTCATAGCATTCGGCATTAGCCCCCGTGAACGCTGCCTCGCTCGATGGGTTCGCCTTTGGGTTTGCAACCAGCGCTGTCGCTATTCAAAGACGCCGCTTCACCGCGCCCTACCACTCACGTCATCCCGGCCCCCGAGCCGGACCGCGAAGCAGCGGCGAAGCCCATCCACCGGCGAGCAATCCCTGTGGGTCCCCGCCGGAGCCTGTCCTGAGCGCAGTCGAACGGGCGGGGATGACGTGTGTAGAGGTCAGAAGCAATCCGTATTCTATTCTTTCTAGTCACCCTCGATTTGCCATGCGCCACCTCCTCCTCTCTCTGCTTCTCGCCACCCCCGCCCTCGCCCAGCTCTCGGACGACACCCGTGCCGAGACCGAGGCGCGCATCAGCGCCGTGCTCGACGACGTGGTGACGCTGGCCCGAGCGGGCGACGCGGAAGCGCTCGCCCCGCACCTCGCCTGCTTCGGCCCGGGCCGCACCTTCTTCCCGTGCGACCTCGCCGCCGAGCCGGAGCGCGTGACCGGCCTGATGAAGCAGACCGTCGAGACGTTCGGGTACGACACGCCCTACGTGCCCGACGCCTACCGGACGAAGCGCGAGGGCAGCGAGGAGTTGCACCTGTTCCAGGTCAAAGTCCGCCGCCCAGCGCAGACCACGCTCACCTACTTGACCTTCGTCGAGGCCGATGGGCGGTTCCTCTTCGGTGAGGTCATCACGACGCGGGCGGCGTTCTCCTCGGAGCTCGACGCGGGCGACCCGGCGGAGGCGCGCGTGAAGCGGCGGACGGAGGAGCTACTCCGCCTCGCCGGGGCGGGCCTGTTCGCCGACGCCGCACCATACATCGGCTGCTACGCCGAAGAGGGCGACGGCTACCGTGTCTGGCCCTGCACCTACGACACCGACGCCGACCGCGCCCGCGTCGACGGCTTCGTCCAGCGCCTCCAGACCCTCATCCAGGCTGCCGGACCGGCAGGCTACGGCTTCGAGCACTACGGCACCGACACCGAGCGCGAGGGGACGTGGCACGTCCTCCACGTCGGCTTCCTGAAAAACGGCACGCCCGGCGGCGGGACCGACATTGTCTACGCCTCCTTCATGGAGATCGACGGCCAGTTCCGCCTCGGCGACCTCGACGACGAATAGTCGGCCGACGTAGCTTCCAGCTATGTCAGACCCGGATCCTCAACATGAACGACGGCTGCGTCTTCGAGAGCGAGAGGTCGCCGCGAGAGAGCGAGAGCTGGACATCCGCGAGCGGGAACTGGAAAGGCAGTCTCGGTTACCTGCTTTGCACGAAGGAGAGAATCTTGTCCTTCCTCCAGGCGTAGAGTCGTCACGCACGCGCTCGGATAGCAGCCTCCTCGTCTTCGCCCTCAAACAGGGCCGCAATGTGCTCTACGGACTTGCCGGAATCATCTTGAGTGCACTGGCCGGGGCCGTCTTCGCGGCGGAGCCGAGCGGCTTACTCATCGGGCTGGGTGTGGCGTCGGCGTTTGCACTCGGCGGCCTCGGTTTCATTCTCCACCTCGCGCTATGGAACGAAGGAGCAGCTTGACCTCCCCCATTCAGCACCTGATCATCCACAGCAACTCCGCCGTACGGCGTCTCGTGCTGGCGCTGTACGCCGGAGTCACACTGTGCATGGTGGTCGTCCATTACTTCCTGGTGCGGCTATACTGGATACCCACGGTAGATGCCTCGTTCCGCAACGTGGCTGAGTCCATCGGGTTCAGCGGCATACAGGGGTTCCTTCTGGTCGCTGCTACGGTGGGGGCCGCCCTAGCCCTGTTCGCGTGGTCCGTCGCCACGTACGGCATCCTGTCATCGCTCGTTCGGAAAGGCGGTCGTCGCAACGATCTGTCGGTAAGCGGCTAGGCATAAGATTGTGCTCGTCCGGCGGTGGGGCCAGCACCGTCTACGCCGCCTTCATGGAGATCGACGGCCCGTTCCGCCTCGGCGACCTCAACGGGTAGCCGGGGCGTGATCCCTCGCGCCAGAGGCGAAACAAACCCCTGGATCGAAGAAGAGCACAGGACGTTCCAGAAGAAAAACGGAGCCGTCCCGATGAGTCCCAACCAGGTCATCTCCCGCGATCCTGACATCGTCAGCGGCGCGTTCGTGTTTAAGGGCACGCGTGTCCCGGTGGAGACGCTCATCGACTACCTGAAGTCCGGCGAGACCCTCGACGGGTTCCCGACCGTGAGCCGCGAGCAAGCCGCAGCGTACCTCGAATTCACGCTGGGCGAAGCGGCGGGAAAGGCGACGGTAGTACCGCGCCAAGCGCCTGCTGGCACTGAAACGGGTTCGCCAATCCTTCGCACCAGAGGCAGAACGAAGACGGGTGGACGGGGTTGGGAGACCAACCTTGCCCTTTATGCCTGAGCCCTTCATTCGCTTCGACGATGTCGCCCGCACGTACCAACGCGGGAGCAGCACGGTCCACGCGCTCAGCGGTGTCGATCTCGCGCTCCCGCCGCACTCGTTCACGGCGGTCGTCGGGCGAAGCGGGTCGGGGAAGTCGACGCTGATGCACCTGCTGGCGGCTATGGAGCGCCCGACGCGGGGCCAGATCACGGTCGGCGAGCACGCGGTGACGGACCTGGACCGGAACGGCCGGGCGCGGTACCGGCGCGAGGTCGTCGGGATGATCTTCCAGCGGTTCAACCTCGTCGCGTCGATGGACGCGGTCGGCAACGTCGAGCTCCCGCTCGTCCTCGCGGGCGTCGACGCCGCCGAGCGCAGGCAGCGGGCCGAGACCCTCCTGGCCCAAGTGGGCCTCGCCGACCGCACTGGGCACCGACCGGCCGAGATGAGCGGCGGCGAGCAGCAGCGCGTCGCGATTGCCCGCGCCCTCGTCCACGACCCGCCGCTCCTCCTCGCCGACGAGCCGACGGGCAACCTCGACAGCCAGACCGCCGCCGGGATCGTCGGCCTCCTACGGCAGATCCACGATGCCGGGCGCTCCGTCCTCGTCGTGACGCACAACCTCTCCGAGTTCGAGCACGTCGCCGAGCGCGTCGTCCGACTGAGCGACGGCGCGGTCGTCGAAGACCGCTTGCTGCGCTCTGCCGCTTAGAGCGGATGAGCGGATGAGCGGATGAGCGGATGAGCGGATGAGCGGATGAGCGAAGATCGCTGGCGCAGCGCGCGACGGCCTCGGTAGCTTTTGTGGTTTTTCTTGACTCCCACACTCCCACACTCCCACACTCCCACACTCCCACACTCCCACACTCCCACACTCCCACACTCCCACACTCCCACACTCCCACACTCCGATGCGCTTCGCTGACCTCTTCCGCCTCGCCGGGGGCAACCTGCTCCGCAACCGGACGCGCAGCGCGATGACCCTCATCGGGATCGCGATTGGCGTCGCGGCGCTCTTCGCGCTCCTTTCCTACGGGGCCGGCCTCCAGCGTCTCGCCGAGGAGGAGGTGGCAACGCTCGAACTCTACAACACCTTCCGCGTCACGAGCACCCCGAACCCCATCGACTCGTTCGCCGACCTCTCGGTCCGCGCCGTCGAGGCTGACACGACCGAGCCCGTCCCGGTGACGGACAGCCTGCTCGCCGAGATCGCGGCGCTGCCCGGCGTGCTCGCGGCCTATCCCGAGGTCGCCTTCCCGGTCCGCGTCCAGGCCAACGAGCGCGAGGTCTTCGCCGGAGCCGAGGCCGTCCCGCTCGTCTTCGGCGCCTTCCCAGCCTACCAGCCGGCCGCGGGCGCGTTCTTCGAGACCGAGGCTGACTCGGCGCTCTTGATCCCGCGCCAGATGGCCGAGCGGCTCGGGTTCGAGCCGGCCGAGGCCGCTGTCGGCGAGACGGTGACGATGATCACGGCGACGCTCGACTTCGCCGCGCTGCAGCGGGCGCTGTTCTCGTTCGGCATGGGGATGCGGAGCCTGCCGCTCAAGGAGCAGCCGCACGCGCTCCGCGTCGCAGGCATTCTCCCGACCGAGGGCCAGGCGCTCTCCGGGTTCGTCCGCCTCCTCGTCCCGCTCGGGCTCGCCGAGGAGATGCAGAAGGTGACGTTCTTCTCGACGCTCGACCTCGTCACGCGCGGCCCGGCGACCGACGGCTACCCCGCCGCCCGCGTGCAGATCGAGAGCGAGGACGACTACGGGGCTGTCAAGTCGGCCATCGAGGAGACGGGGGTTTACGCCACCGGCTTCCGCGAGCAGTTCGCCCAGCTCGACCGCCTGTTCGCGATCATGAACGGCACGCTCGCGATTGTCGGCCTGATCGCGCTCCTCGTCGCCACAATCGGCATCGCCAACACGATGACGATGAACGTGGTCGAGCGGACGCGGGAGATCGGGGTGATGAAGGCGATAGGCGGCGAGGACGGGACGGTGCAGCGGCTGTTCGTGGCCGAGAGCCTACTTCTCGGGGTCGTCGGGACCGTCCTCGGGCTGGCGTTCGGCTGGCTCGTCACCCTAGCCCTCGGCGCGGGCGTCGGGGCCTACCTCGACCGCATCGGGATTCCGCCGGTGGACCTGTTCTACACGCCCTTCCTCACGATCGTCGGGATCGGCGTCGTCACACTCGTCGTGAGCGTGCTGGCCGGGTTCATCCCCGCCCGCCGCGCCGCCCGCATCGAACCCATCGAGGCCTTGCGTCACGCCTGAGCGGACGTGCGTCACGCATCATCGGAACCGAGGCGGCCGAACGCCTTCGAGGAGTGAAAGATCGTCAGCGCCCAGTCATGCGGCGATGAATCACCGCGCTGACAGATAGGAAGCCCCTCCGGGGCTGTGGAGAGGCACTGCTACGTCTCTACCGGCGGCGGGCTAATGCGTCCCACCTGGCGGGGCTGCTTGAGGCGCGCTTCGACCTCGCCGAGCGAAGCCGATTGACCGGCCTGTGCCTGCCTCAGCCCTACCTCGACCTTGTGCAGCAACAGCAGCCGCTCCATCGCATCCTCGATGGTAGCATCCTCGGGTAGCTCACCGACGGCCCGGACAATCTTCGCCTTCGTAGTCGCTTGCGGCATGGCCAACCTGTTCTCTGCGGAAGTCGATCCACGCTGAGTGCTGCGACAAGCTCATCCTGATAGGTCTGTCATCCTGAACTCGGTTCAGACCGCGCAGCAGCGGCGCAGCCCATCTACGGAGCCACACGCTAGATCCCGGATCGGAGTCCGGGATGACACAGTAGGTCCCCTATCAAGATCAGCTTGTCAGAGGACTGAGAGCCAGTTCGAGGTTCGAGGCGAACTGTGCTCCAGTGGTCACGCGCCCTGCGTTTCGGGGTCGTGCGCGCTCCCGTTGCGCTTGGCGAGGGCCGTCTCCAGGCTGGTCTGCAGCGTCGGGTAGGCCACGTCGAACATCGCCTGCACCCGCTCGGGGTCGCGGACGCCGAGGCCCTGCGCCCGGCTCCGGCAGGCCCGCCACGTCGCCTTGCGCAGCCCCCAGCGGTCGACCGAGTAGGAGGTGACGGAGCGGCCCTGGCCGTTGACCCAGTTGGCCTCGATGTACGGCGTGCCGCTCTTGAAGGCGAGGCGGACGCCGGCCACGCCGGACGTGCTGCGCCGCTGCGCGCGGCGCTCGGTCGGGCCGCTCGGCTCGGGGCGCTCGGCGAGGAGCTTGTCGCGGTGCTCGATGGCGAGCGCGAGCGCGGCGTCGCGGCCCCCATACTTCCGGTCGGCGAAGAACTTGGTTTTTCGTTGCCCGTTGTGGCTGACACGCACCTGCCAACCGTGCGTGGAACTGCGGCGCGCGCCGTCCTCCGACGGCTCTATATCGATGCGTACGACGTGGTGATGGCTAGCCATAGCAGCAGAACTGGGTTTGCCTACAGGGTACCCGCGAGGCCTCCCGGCACCCGCTCGCCGCCCTATGCGGGTTGCAGTGAGCGGGCGAGTGACGCCGGGTCGGGAACGATGGTGTCGAGCACGCGGGCGGACGAGAGCACGCCCGGCATCCCCGCGCCGGGATGGGTCCCGGCCCCGACGAGGTAGAGCCCCTCCACGTCCTCGCTCACGTTGTGCGGACGGAAGTACGCGCTCTGCATAAGCACCGGCTCGAACGAGAACGCGGCACCCTTGACCGAGAGGTAGTCGTCGAGGAAGCCTTGGGGGTCGAGCGTGCGGCTCACCGTCAGGTGCTCGCCGAGGCCGGGCAGGACGCTCTCGGCGAGGCTGTCTTCGATGGCCTGCCGGTAGCGCTCGGCCTGCGCGTGCCAGTCGGTGCCGCTGTCGAGGTGTGGAACGGGGCTGAGGACGTAGAACGCATCGTGCCCCGGTGGGGCCATCGTCGGGTCGGTGGCCGTCGGGCGGTGGAGGTAGAGCGAGAAGTCGTCGGCGAGGCGGTGGTGGTGGAAGATGTCGTCGAGGAGCTCGCGGTAGCGCGGGCCAAGCAGGATCGTGTGGTGCGCTACGTCCTCGTACTGGCGGTCGGTGCCGAAGTACCACACGAAGAGGCTCATCGAGAGCTTGGCCCGGTCGAGCTTGTCGTCGTTCCAGGTCGGGCGGTGCTGCGGGGCGACGAGGTGGCGGTAGGTCCACGCCGCGTCGGCGTTCGAGACGACGAGGTCGGCGGCGAGGTGCTCGCCGGACTCGAGCCGCAGGCCCGTCGCCCGGCCGGCCTCGACCGTGATCTCCTCGACCGTCTCGCCCCAGCGGAACTGCCCGCCGAGGTCTTCGATCAGGCCGGCGATGCCGCGCACGAGCGCGCCCGTCCCGCCCATCGCGTACCACACGCCCCACTTCCGCTCGAGAAACGCGATGAGGGTGTAGATGCTCGTCGTTGAGAACGGGTTGCCGCCGACGAGGAGGGGGTGGAAGCTAAAGACCTGGCGCAGCCGGTGGTCCTTGATGTACTTCGAGACGAGCCCGTAGACCGTCCGGTGGCTCTCCAGCGCCGCCATCGCCGGGGCGATGCGCGCCATGTCGCTCGGGCGCGAGAACGGGACGTGCCCCAACTCCTCGAAGCCGACGTTGTAGATCGACTCGCTCTTCTTGAGGAAACGCTCGTAGCCCGCCACGTCGCTCGGGTTGAACCGGGCGATCTCGCGGCGCATCGCGTCGGCGTCGCCGGTGTAGTCGAAGACGGCTCCGTCGTCGAAGCGGATGCGGTAGAACGGCGTGATCGGGACGAGGTCCACGTCGTCCGACAGGTGCCGGCCGGCGAGCTTCCAGAGCTCGTCGAACAGGAACGGGGCCGTGATGAGCGTCGGCCCGGCGTCGAAGACGTAGGTGCCGGCGTCGGTGGTCTCGCGGAAGACGCGGGCCCGGCCGCCGGGCTGGTCGAGGCGGTCGACGACCGTGACGCGGTAGCCGCGGACCAGCAGGCGCACCGCCGCCGCGAGGCCGCCGAACCCGGACCCGATGACGGCGACGTGCGGCGCGTCGGGGCGGACGGGGACGGGGGCGGTGTGGGTGTTGAGGCGGGCGTCGGAGCGCCGGGCAATACGGGCGAGTAAGCTCATACCGTTTGGTTTCACTAATTAGTGAAAGTTACGACCGAAGGGTGACAGCGGCGGGTCAGCCGTTTCAACTTTCTGTTTAGAAGCGGTCAGGGGCCGGAGTCTGGGCGGGCTTCAATTTGCCTTGCCCGGACCGATACGCAAAGCATAGCCTCCGTGAAAAACAGCGACCCGATGCGCCTCGCCCTGCTCGCTCTCTTACTCCCCCTCGCCGCTTCGGCGCAGCAGACCGGCAAGCTCGCCGGCCGCGTCGTGGACGACCTCGGCGACCCGCTGCCCGGCGCTAACGTCATCCTCGAAGACACCCAACTCGGCGCTGCAGCCGACGCCGACGGCAACTACTTCGTCATCGGTGTTCCCGTCGGCACCTACGACGTGACGGCCTCATTCATCGGCTTCCGTTCACATACTGTTGAGGACGTCCAGATTTCGTCCGGCTACACGACACTGCAAGACTTTGAACTCGGCAGGGGGTGCAGGACAGACTCCAGCTACCAAGCCGAAGACCTTTCGCGGGTCAACGAAGACCTGGTCCCCAAGGTCAACGCTCTGGCGGGAGTCCTCGGCTGGGAACCGTTGTCTGACAAGCGAGAAGGCTCCCCTGAGGTCCGCATCTGGCACTTCGACAGCCATAGCTTCGACCGATTTGTTCGCTTCGAAGGGGGCAGATCGGGCAAGGGTATGCACTGCCCCGTGGCCCTTACTACCATGATCCCGACGCGAGGAGGGATAGGCAAGAAGAGCACAAACGTTTGGGGCGCTACATGATCGAAGGAGGGTGCGATGTCGTTCACCGAGACACGACAGCTTCGGCGTGTCTGTTCAACTTGAATTCGGAGCCGGATTGGGCTGCGCTGTTCGGTACACTGGAGGCGCTGTCGCTGTGGACATTACCCGATGAAAGCGTCTTACCGAAGTGCGTTCCTGGCGAGTATCGGGTCATTGACACAGGCGGCATCCCTCTCCTCTACGAAATCTTCGACGGCACGTCGTACCGCGCTTACCACTACTCTGACCTCTTCTCGGATTCCCCGTGGCCAGAGGAGCGAGAGGCGACTAGGCTCGGGGGGGCAGTGTTGGATATACTGTACCACGTCCCGCCGAAGGAGGACTGAGGTTACACACTGTCGTTGCGAGGAGCGAACGTAGTGAGCGACGCGGCAATCTCACGCGGTCTACTGATCCCGTGGAGATTGCCTCGTCGGCCTCCGGCCACCTCGCAATGACAACCTGAAAAAACCGCGGCTAGTTGATCGCAGGCCTCGGCCACTCACCCCGGAAACCGCTCGCGGAGTTCGTCGAGGGAGTCGCCGCCGAACTTGTCGATGACAGCGTTCGCGAGGACGAGGGCGACGGTAGCCTCGGCGACGGTGCTGGCGGCGGGGACGCTCGTCACGTCGCTCCGCTCGTAGCGCGTCGGCTGCGCCTCGCCGGTTGCGATGTCCACGCTGCCGAGCGGGCGGATGAGCGTCGGGATCGGCTTCATGGTGCCGCGCACGACGACGGGCATGCCGTTCGTCATCCCGCCTTCGACCCCGCCAGCGTGGTTGCTCGCCCGGCGGTACTGCCCGTCCTCGCGCGTGATCGGGTCGTGGAAGGCGGAGCCGGGGCGCGTGCCGCCCGCCGCGCCGTCGCCGATCTCGACGGCTTTCTGGGCCTGGATCGAGAGGATCGCCTGGCCGAGAAGGCCGTCGAGCCGGCGGTCCCAGTGGACGTACGACCCGAGCCCCGCCGGGACGCCGGTGGCGACGACCTCGTAGACCCCGCCGAGCGAGTCGCCCGCTTTCTTGGTAGCCTTGATGTGCTCGACGCACCGCGCCGAGAGCCCGGGGTCGAGCATCCGCACCTCGCTCTCGTCGGCGGCTTCGTAGAGCGCCCGCGCCCCGCCCTCGGCGGTCAGCGACGCGACCTGCTCGCGCCACGCCTCGGGCGACGCGTACCCGACCTCGCCGATGCGGACGACGTGGCTGCCGACCTCGATCCCTAGCTCGCGGAGGAGCTGCCGGGCGACGGAGCAGCACGCGACGCGCATCGCGGTCTCGCGCGCGCTCGACCGGTCGATCACCGGGCGGATGTCGTCGAAGCCGTACTTCTGCACGCCCACGAGGTCGGCGTGGCCGGGCCGGGGGAGCGTGACTTTGTCGATCCCCTCGCCGGTACCCTCGACGGCCATCGTCTCGGGCCAGCCGGCGCGGTCTTTCTGGTAGGCTGCGTTGTCGAGCCGGAGGCCAACCGGGCTGCCTATCGTCTTGCCGAAGCGGACGCCGGAGTAGACGTGCACGCGGTCCTGCTCGATCTTGGCCCGCCCGCCGCGCCCGAACCCGAGCCACCGCCGCGCGAGGTGCCGGTCGATGTCAGCGGCGGCGAGCGGGACGCCGGCCGGGACGCCCTCGACGATCCCGAGGAGCGCTTCGCCGTGCGACTCACCCGCCGTGAGGTAGCGAATCATGGGTCTATCGGGGGATTGAGGGATCGGGGAATTGAAGGATTGGAAGGCTCGGCACCCCGGGCCCGGCAACTAGAGCCCCGCGTCTCCCCAGAGAGGCAGAGTGCGAGGACCAGGCTTGGCAGTCTGCCCGTGCGCGTGACCACTCCCTCAATCCTCCGATCACCCGGTCCTCCGATAACGCCTCATCGTTCGGCGTAGGCCGGGGATTCGAGGTCGTAGTAGGCCGTGACGCCGTCGGCGCGGCGGACGCGGACGAGGGCGGTGCCTCCGGCGGCGGCAATCGCGTCGAGCGCGGCCGACGCCTCCTCGGCCGAGGTCACGGCGTCGCCCTCGATGGCCGTCAGCACGGAGCCTGCGGGGAGGCCGTCGGCCGAGGCCACGCTGCCCTGCCGGACGAAGGCGACGTAGACGCCGTTTTCGAGTCCGTAGTTGCCGCGGTCGGCGACGGTCAGGTCGCGCAGCCCGATGCCCCAGGCGTCGAGTTCGTAGAGGTTGAGGTCGTCCGGGGCGGACTGCTCAGGTGCGGGCTCCGGGCGGGGCGGCTCGGGGTCCAGCAGTTGGCCTCGGCCGCCGATCTCCGCGATCCAGGACTGGAGGGCGTCGTTGTCGCGCCCGATGAGGCGGGCGTCGAGGTCGCGCTGGCCGCCGCCGCGCCAGACGCTCAGGCGGATGTCGTCGTTCGGGCGCTGGAGCGCGATCGCGCTCTGGAACTGGTTCGGCGCGTCGATCTCCTGGCCGTTGATGGCGAGGAGCACGTCGCCGGAGCGGACCCCGGCGCGCTCGGCGGCCCCGTCGTCGGCGACGTTCGAGACGAGGACGCCCGCGACGCGGCCGAGGCCGAGGCGCTCGGCGTCGGCTGCGGTGACGGCGCGGATCTCGACGCCGAGGTAGCCGCGCTGCACCTCGCCGAAGGCGATCAGGTCGGTGGCGACGCGTGTGACGAGGTTGACCGGGACGGCGAAGCCGTAGCCCTCGTAGGACCCGCTCTCGGTCGCAATCGCGGTAGCGATCCCGACGAGCTCGCCGCGGAGGTTGACGAGCGCGCCGCCCGAGTTGCCGGGGTTGATCGCGGCGTCGGTCTGGATGAAGTCCTCGATGCGGAAGTCGTCCTCGATGATGTCGACCTGGCGCCCGAGCGCGCTGACGATGCCCGACGTGACGGTCGAGGTCAGCCGGAACGGGTTGCCGATGGCGAGCACCCACTCGCCGACGTCGAGGAGGTCCGAGTCGCCGAGCGTGACGACGGGGAGGTCGGCCCCGTCGGCGTCGGGCATGTGGACGACAGCGAGGTCCGTCGTCGGGTCGACGCCGACGATCTCGGCCTCGAACTCGCGCTTGTCGCCGAGGAGGACGCGGATGCGCGTCGCCTGGTCGACGACGTGGGCGTTCGTGACGACGTAGCCGCGCGGCGAGATGATGACGCCACTGCCCGCGCTCCGGCGGTAGCGGCGAGGCTGGACGAACGGGTGCCACTGCTCGAAGCTCGGGTCCCGGCGCGCCCCGCGCTGGTCGGCCGGCGTCTCGACCTCGATGAAGACGACGGTCGGGGTCACACGCTGGGCGACGCCCTTGAAGAGCTGGTTGAGCGAGGTCAGTTCGGGGACGGCCTCCGGCAGCGGCGGGTCCTGGTCGCCGATCCGCACGGGCTCCGTGACCGACGGGCGCAGCGCGAGCGCTTCGCTGCCGTCCCGATCCGGCGCGGGCGGTGCCGGGCGGAGGAGCGACACCAGGACGGCCCCGAGCACGGCACCTACGGCGAGCACGCCGAGGCCGATGAGGATGCTTCGCTTGTCCATGCGGTGGTAGGGCGGGCGACACGGGGTTCGGTCTGGTCCAAGACCCGGCACGGGGGTGAATGTTTCGAACCTGTGGAGGGACGGATCGGAAGAGCGGAGGACCGGAAGAGGTCTTGGATTCGTCGTCACGCTATCTTCCCCGCTTCCGCTCTTCCCCGCTTCCGCTCTTCCCCGCTTCCGCTCTTCCCCGCTTCCGCTCTTCCCCGCTTCCGCTCTTCCCCGCTTCCGCTCTTCCCCGCTTCCGCTCTTCCCCGCTTCCGCTCATGCCCTCCTCCTCTTCCCGCGTCGTGTTCGCCCTCGTGGGCGACGTCCGGGGCTCGTCGCGGGCACTCCGGCAACTGCGCGCCCTCGCCGACCTGGGCGTCGAGGTGGACGTGCTCACGTTTGGACCGCCTGCACAACCCGGCGAGGTGGCCGAGGGGGTGCGGCTTCATGTGCTCGGCGAGCCCAGTGGTCAGGGGCCGCTGTTCTTCCGGCGCTGCCACCGGCTCTTCCGTGAGGCTGCCCTCGCATTTCAGTCAGCCGCATACCACGCCAGCGACCTCTACGTCCTCCCCGCCCTTGCTGCGGCAGCAAAGAGGCACGGTGCCCGCCTCGTCCTCGACGCCCGCGAGCTCTACCCGCACGTCGACGCCACCGCCGGCAAGCCGTGGGCGACGCAGGTGTGGAGCGCCCTCGAACGGCGCTACCTCCCACGCACCGACGCCGTGCTGACGGTCAACGACAGCATCGCCGACCGGATGGCAGAGACCTACGGCATCGCGCGCCCGGTGGTGACGCACAACGTCCCCGAGCGGCAGACGGTGGAGCGCACCGATACCCTCCGCGACCTTCTCGGCATCCCTGCCGAGCGCAAGATCGTGCTCTACCAGGGCCTCGTCCGCGCCGGCCGCGGGCTGCGCACGCTCGTCGACGCGCTGCGCGACGTGCCGGAGGCGCACCTCGTCGTAATCGGCGACGGGCCGAACAAGCACGCCGTCGTCGGGCGCGCCTCGTCGCACCTGCCGGGCCGGGCCCACTTCCTCCCGCACACGCCCCCCGGCGACCTGCTGCATCTGACGGCATCGGCCGACCTCGGCGTCCACATCCCGAGGCCGATCACGCTCAGCATCTACCTCGCCCTGCCGAACAAGCTGTTCGAGTACCTCATGGCGGGCCTGCCCGTCGTCGTGGCTGACATCCCCGAGATGAAGCGCGTAGTCGAGGGCCACGAGGTCGGCCTCACGGTCGATCCGCGTGACCGCGACGCGGTTGCCGAGGCGATCCGCCGCGCCCTCGCCGACGCCGGCGCCCGGCAGCGCTGGCGGGCCAACATCCCGGGCGTCTTCGAGGCGTACCGCCCGGAGACGTCCCGCGACCGCTTCCAGCAGGTCTACCGCGACCTCCTCGGCTTGGCAAGCGTCTAGCCCGCCTGCCGTTCGGTGATCCAGCCGACCCAGAGAAGCGCTTGGTGGAACCGGATCCACGGGCCGAGTCCGGCGGCGTCGGCGGTGACCCCGGTGGCCGGTACAGATTAGCGGGTGTCGCTCCGCTCAGCGATCGCCACGTACGAGGCGTCGAAAACGAACGCCTGCTCGCCGCTCACGTCCATCGTGCAGCGCAGGGGCAGGCGGGCTCTGCACCAGCGCTCCAGCGCGTCGAAGAAGCCGGCGCGCTTCTCGTCCGACGGCCACCCGCACCGCAGCACGAGGTCGCTGCAGACGGGCGCGCGGTACGAGATGCGGCTCTTTTGGATGACGACCCTCGCCTCGCAGCCGCGCTCGCGGAGCACGAGCTGCATCATGGCCCAGCCGGCAATCGTCGCCAGCATGCTTAGGCTACCCCCGAAAGCGGTCTGCTGGTGGTTGGCGTTGACCGCCAGCGGAGCCGTGGCGACGAGGCAGTGGGCGGCGTCGCGGAACAGCGAGAAGTCCAGGTGCCTCGTGACGGGCATGCTGTCGAGGATGACTTGTCTGAGCTGCGAGAGCTCGCTCCAGGACTCCGGCTGGGCGTCGTTTCCCTCCGAACCGGAGAGGGCTGAGGAAAGAAATAGCATGGCGGCGAAGGTGGGAAGAAGGGCGGACGCTGCTCACGACGCGACCTCGGGAGCTGCGAGGGGAGCCACGACCGCTGGCTGGCCGAGGCTGTCGAGCGCGACGAGGACGAACTCGCCCGACGTCGCGAGCAACCGGTCGTCGCGGTCCATCGGCTCGACGAACAGCTCGACGCGGACCGTCATCGAGCTCCGGCCCGTCTTGACGACGGCCGCGACGAGCTCGACGATCGACCCCTCGGGGACGGCGTGGCGGAAGTCGATCTCGCTCGTGTGGACCGTGACCACCTTCCGCCGCGCCCACCGCGTCGCGCAGATGAAGGCGGCTTGGTCCATCCAGGCCATCGCCGTCCCGCCGAAGAGCGTGTGGTAGTGGTTGGTGTCGCCGGGAAAGACCGTGAACACCATCAGCGTCACGTCGGCGGGACGGGCGTCGCTCATTGGCAGGCCTCGCACTCCTCCCCGTTAATCATGGCGTCGATGCTGCACGCTTGCGCCACGACCGCCTCCGGGGAGGGCTCGGCCGCGGAGGCGGGCATGGCGACCGTCGCCTTCTCGATCTGCGAGGCCCCGAGCGTCCGGAGGTAGTACGTCGTCTTGAGCCCGGCGCGCCACGCATGGCGGTACGTGTGGCTGAGCGCCTTCATGTTGGGCTCGGCGAGGAACAGGTTGAGCGACTGCGCCTGATCGATCCACTTCTGCCGCCGCGCCGCCGCGTCGACGAGCGCGCGCGTCTCGATCTGGAACGCCGTCCGGTACCGCTCGCGGAGCATTTCGGGGACGCCCTCGATCTGGCCGAGGTCGCCGTCGAAGTACTTGAGCTGCGCTGCCATCTCGGCGCCCCAGAGGCCCTCGGCCTTGAGGTCGCGGACGAGGTACGGGTTGAGCACCACGAAGTCGCCCGAGAGGTTGCTCTTGACGTAGAGGTTCTTGTAGAGCGGCTCGATGCAGGGCGAGGTGCCCGTGATGTTCGAGATCGTTGCCGTCGGGGCGATCGCGATGACGTTCGAGTTCCGCATCCCCTGCGCCTCGATCTTCGCGCGGAGCGGGGCCCAGTCCAGCTTCCCGCCGCGCTCGACCTCGACGGGCTCGCCGCGCTCCGCCTCGAGGAGGTCGAGCGTGGCGAGACGGTCGAGGTCGCACGCGGCGGGCAGCTCGACTGGGCGCCGCTGCGAGCCAAGATCGAGGCGCAGGGGATGCGCAACTCGAACGTGATCGCGATCGCTCCGACGGCCACGATCT